>JAGXHJ010000081.1 GCA_024636315.1 Methylophaga sp. | reverse complement strand
TAAAAAAGGGAGATAGCGGGTAAATAACCCGTAAATTGGAGAAAAATGAACGTGTGACGTCACTTTTTTCTAAATTTATTCAAAAAATTAGCTTTCAGCTAATCTGGCACTAATAAAAGTGGTTCGTGCAAAGGTCTCATAGTGTCTACAAAGGCCTAAATATAGAGGTTGTTTCACCCAGAACAATATAACCGTATAATTACTAGTTTAAATCACTTCACCCTAGGGCTTTTAATCATGGTCACGCAAAAATCAGGTAAATTCTTTGTTGGCAGTATCGTTACTTTTCTTATTATATTTGGCGTCATTAAAATTGTACTTTTAACTTCGCAAGATGCTGGAAAACAAGCTGTTACGCCAGAAAGTATGGTTGCAGAAGATGTCGCCGAACGAATTAAACCTGTTGCTCAAACTTATATCGGTGAATCACCAGTTGCCGTTGCCGCTGTTGTTGAGGCAGAAGAAAGCGTCGGTGGTGGTCAGCAATTAGTCACTCAAGTATGTTCAATGTGTCACGACTCAGGATTGATGAGTTCGCCTAAACTAGGCAATAAAGCAGATTGGGCTCCTCGCATCGAACAAGGCGTAGATACTTTATATAACAACGCAATAAATGGCTTGAATATGATGCCAGCACGTGGTGGGCGTCCAGATTTAAGTGATGATGATATTAAATCAGCAGTTGACCATATGTTATCGCTAGTGGAATAAAATAAGCTTTGTAAAAAAGCCCGCTAAATGCGGGCTTTTTTTTATCAATAATTCTTATTTTGTTTAACGTGATGCTATCAAGCTTCATTAACCAGTTTGATATAAAGCTTTTCAACTTTAGTCCTAGCCCATGGCGTTTTTCTCAAAAATTTAAGACTCGATTTAATGCTTGGCTCACTATTAAAACAATTGATATCAACCTGAGCACCCATTTCTTCCCAGCCTAATTGTTCAACCAACTTAATAAGAATTTGTTCCAATGTAATGCCGTTGAGTGGATCTGTCTGCTTCATGTAGTTACTTTCAATAAGTTGTGTATTTAAACAAGATTAACAGAAAAAACACTTAAAATCTGTTACAGTTTTCATATTTAAAGCAGTGCGTCAATCTGACAATACTGTATCTATACCACCTAATATCAAGGCTTTATTTGTGACCAATAATGATGTTTTACGCCGTATCCGTTATACCTTCGACTTTAATGATACAAAGATGATTGCGCTTTTTACTGCCGCTGAAGCTGAGGTTTCACGTGAACAAATCAGTAACTGGATGAAAAAAGAAGAAGATCCAGATTATCAAAATTGTGGTGACCAGCAATTAGCCACATTCCTCAATGGCTTAATTAACGATCGCCGTGGTAAAAAAGAAGGTGAACAACCTAAGCCGGAGAAAAAATTAACTAATAATATTATTCTCAGAAAACTGACCATCGCATTAAATCTAAAAGCAGAAGATGTATTAGAAGTCTTAGAATTAGCCGATTTACGTATTAGTAAACATGAACTCAGCGCTTTTTTCCGTAAAGCTGATCATAAACACTACCGTAACTGTAAAGATCAAATCTTACGCAATTTCCTACAAGGCTTACAACTTCAACTACGCCCTTCTGACACAGAAGTTGAAGCAAGCGATGAAGTCGAAACTGAAGATAAACCTGCATTTCAATGGAAAAAATAATAAAGCTTAGCGCCACAGCTTGACCAAAAAAAATGAACATCAGGGACGATGTTCATTTAGACTTAACATTATTGCTTTAGCTATTGCTCATCGAATATTTTACTGTGAACGATTCATCGACAATGGACGCCTGATAATTCCTTCGCGGTGATCGATGGGCCGTTGCCGACCTCAGCCACCTGGCATACATTGCTTAAAATAAATTTTTAATCAATGCTTGCTAGCGTTATCACCTTTCCTGCCGTAGCTGATGCTAATGCACCCTCAATTGCTTTACAGTTCGCCTTGGCATCAGCAAACGATAATACCGGTTGCGTATTATTTAATACACAATCACTAAAGTGCTCGATTTCAAGTACAAAATGATTAGCAATATCTAATTCAACATTGTGCTGTTCACCGGCATCAGTCCACCAAGAAATGACAGGCGCATCATCAGGGTTTTGCCAAACGGTGTCGCACTTAATCCCGCCTAGCGTACCAATAATCTCGTATTCACTGCGACGTGCACGTTCAAAACTCATATCAAAATGAGCGAATTTACCATCGCCATAATCCAGCACGCCACTTAAACTAATATCAGCACCACTTTCGATAAATTTAGCCATAGCTGTTACGGCTATAGGCTCGCTGGTAAACCACTTACGGGCGGTATGAATAGCATAAGGGCCAATATCCCACATCGCACCACCACCATGAGCAATATCTTTTTCAAGACGATACATGCGTGAAGGTTTCATCGGAAATGAAAAACAGGTGTTTACAGTGCGTACCTCGCCGATTGCACCTGAATCAATAATTTTCTGTACATAAGCATGTTGAGGGTGGAAGCCATACATGAACCCTTCCATCACCGTCACATCATGTTCAATAGCAGCGGCTTCAATCGCTTCGATATCTTTCACGGTTAATGCCATCGGTTTTTCTATTAAGACATGTTTACCTTTGGCAATGGCTTTCAATGCCCATTCGGTGTGTTCATCATTCGCCATCGGCAAATAAATCGCATCGATATCGGCATTATTGAGTAAATCATCAGGGTTATCTAAGGTAAGGACATCAGTCTCTTGCGGCGCATATTTCGCTAAAGTTGAAGCGGCAGCACCCTTGCGGCGACTCGCGATAGCGATCAACTTCGCATTACTGGCTTCTACAATAGCGGGCATCAGGCGCTCATTTACACGTGCAGCGCCAAGAATTCCCCAACGTAATACTGATTGATTCGACATAATAATTTCCAAAATTTAAAATTAGAGAACATCATAACCATTAAACAGGTTGAACTCCATCATTGTAAAACCCTGTTATTTTAATGTTTTTATATGACTTTTTTTAGCCTATGCTAGTAAAAACTTACTCTCCAAACTAACTAAAGGAACCTTTATGACTATCGAAGTTGGACAACGCTTACCTACTGGTAAATTAACTGAATGTATTGAATTTGACCCTGAAAACGGTTGCCCTGTAAATCCTCAACCACAAGATGTGGCAGAGCTTACCAAAGGCAAAAAAGTGGTTATCTTTGGTGTGCCCGGCGCATTCACACCACTTTGCTCAGCTCAACACTTACCTGGTTATGTGCAATTTGCTGATCAAATTAAAGCTAAAGGCACTGATGAAATATGGTGTTTATCCGTTAATGATGCCTTCGTTATGGCGGCTTGGGGTAAACAAAACGAAGCTGCTGGCAAAGTACGGATGATGGCTGACGGTAGTGCGGTATATACCAAAGCATTAGGCTTAGATCGCGATTTAACTGGCGGCGGCATGGGCGTGCGTTGCTTTCGTTTTGCGATGATTGTTGAAGATGGCATTGTGACTTACTTGGGTGTTGAAGGCTCAGGTGAATTCGGCGTATCAAAAGCTGAAACGATTTTAGAAAACCTATAACTATAAACCTTACATTGACTAGCCCAAGGTGTTAATTGGGCTAGTTTCTTACAATAATTTCACCCTTATCACCAATGAAAATAGTGGTGGCAAGTTGGTAAAAAATACCATGCGCTATAATGCCTGGCACAGCATTTAATTCAGTATTAAGCTCTTCGGCATTAAGACTCGCATCAAACACCATATCAATAATTAAATTACCTTGTGAGCTAATCGCTAAGCCATCGCCATTGGCATTTTTTCGTAAATCTCCCGCGCCACCAATCTGTTGCAAACTTCTTAATACCATTTTCCATGAAAACGGTGAAACTTCTACCGGAATAGGAAACAGTTCACCAATGCGGGTCACTATTTTGCTGTTATCCACCAACACATAAAATTCCGCACTGGCTTTCGCTAATAATTTTTCTTTCACTAAATCAAAGCCGCGTCCTTTTAGTAAGCTCATGTCTGGTGATACTTCATCAGCGCCATCGACATATAAATCGAGTTGGCTGAGATGTTCTATCGCCATCATAGTTAACCCAAGTTGTTGCGCTTTTATCGTACTGACAACGGAACTCGCTACGGTAGTAAACTTCAAATTTTCTTGCTGTTTGCGATGAGCTAATTGTTCAATAAAATAATTTGCTGTCGAACCGGTGCCTAAGCCAACAATCATGCCCTCCTCCACTAAGTTGGCGGCATGGGTTGCTACGCGTTGTTTATCGTTGATTTCAGTTGGTATATTTTGTTGTGACATGGGCTCTCTCCGGTTTGCAACTTGGCAAAAACTAGCTATCAGCATACCATGCTATTTTGTGTTTATTAAGGGATTATCATGGCAATTAATATTGATAATATTGTTCAACAAATTGAGCATACAACGGGGCATGTCTTAAAAAATTATCGCCTCAGTTCGGTTGGTGGCGGCAGCATTAATGACGCTTATCAATTACAATCAGCTCAACAATCCTATTTCATTAAGCTTAATCGACCACAACTGTCGGCGATGTTCCAAGCCGAAGCGCTCGGCCTAGAAGAAATGCGAGCATTGAATTGCGTGCGGATCCCTGAAGTCATTTGTCACGGTCAAACCGCAGAACATAGCTATATCGTATTGGAATACATTCAACTTGGTAGTTTACGTGGTCATGCAAGTCAGCGACTGGGCTCGCAGCTTGCAAAATTACATCGTCACACACAACCATTTTATGGTTGGCATATAAACAATACTATTGGCAGTACACCACAACACAATGAACGTGAACATGAATGGCTGAGCTTTTGGCAACGTCATAGGCTAGGTCAGCAACTCAAATTTGCCTCTAGAAATGGATTTGGATCTCGCTTGCAGGATAAGGGTGAATTATTGTTAGAAAATCTTCATCTGTTTTTTGAAACGTATACGCCTGTCCCCGCCTTATTACACGGTGATTTATGGGGTGGGAATGCCGGCGCAGATCCTCAAGGTAATCCTGTTATTTTTGATCCAGCTTGTTATTATGGTGATCGTGAAACAGACATTGCGATGACTGAATTATTTGGTGGTTTTGGTGCAGATTTCTTCGCTGCATATCAAGCAGAATATCCGTTAGATTCTGGCTATAAAACAAGAAAAACGCTTTATAACCTTTACCATATCCTTAACCATGTCAACCTCTTTGGTAGCGGTTATGTAGGGCAAGCTGAAGCTATGCTCGGACAACTATTATCTGAAATTAAATGAACCCAAACATAAATCAATTACCAAAAAACTTCGTTCGATACGTCACTTCAAATAACGCGATTGCGAATAAGTAGCCATCAATAAAATCATATTTTCATTATTGTGACCAATAACATGAGATATTAATGCTAACATCATCGAATAAGCCATTTATTTCAAGTACATTAATGGGTAATGTCTGCTAATGAAAAAAACTGAACGACAATTCATTCGCCATCCAACAGCCGTGCCGCTACTATTTAATGTGGGTGATAGCACGGAAAAAATTCAGGTGAAAGATGTCGGAGACGGTGGCTTATGTTTTATAAGCCAGCACAGTATTAATGCAGGTGAACACATCCACATTACTATCCCTATCATCGATCTTGAGTTTGACGCTCACGGTATTGTTCGATGGTGTAAACACAATGGCAACCAGTTTTTAATTGGTGTAGCTTTTCAACAAGAATCCGTTATTTTTGCCATCCGTATGGTTGAACAAGTCTGCCACATCGAAAATTATCGTAAAAAAATATTGGCTGAGACAGGCACTAAACTTACCAGTGAGCAAGCAGCAAAAGAGTGGATTGCACATTATGCTAAAGAGTTTCCACGCTTATTAAGCGAATAGACTGTCAACGGATAGGTTTACATACCCAATTATCTAATCAAGTAGACACTCGCATATTATTTAATTTCGTCCCAAATTCAAGTTCCCGTATATATTCAGCTAATTGCATTAACTCGGCCATATAGTTAAGCTAATAGCAGTGGCATATTGAGGCGTGATCGTGAAAATTAGTTTTTTAATTTTATTATTAAGTATGAGACCTTTGCACGAACCACTTTTATTAGTGCCAGATTAGCTGAAAGCTAATTTTTTGAATAAATTTAGAAAAAAGTGACGTCACACGTTCATTTTTCTCCAATTTACGGGTTATTTACCCGCTATCTCCCTTTTTT
>JAGXHJ010000080.1 GCA_024636315.1 Methylophaga sp. | reverse complement strand
TTTATACCTAACCGTCATTCCGGCATGCTTATGGCCGGAATCCAGGCGTAGGATGGGCAAAGCGCAGCGTGCCCATAAAAAATAATTAAATATTTCTCTCGAAAACCACTTCACGGTGGAATGCGATATATTCTTGATGTTGATCTTCAAAATTTACTTGCATATCAGGGTTTACGCCCAATCGTGTTGCTTCTTCTAAATAATCAGAGATAACAATCTTGCCGTTTTCTTTAAAGGTAATGAAACCAAGGTCGAAAACCTTATCAAGGTTTGGCATCAATAGTAGCCCATTATATGAATCGAGTCTTTCTACGTTGTTGGCATCTTTCCAAGGCTTAATATGGGATGCGACAAGAAAACGGGTATCAGTAAATCCTGTCAAAGCACACTTTTCCCAATAGTTGATTAATTTTCTTCTATATCTACCCTGCCCGATTCGTGTATTGATGTATGTGGATTTTTCAGTAGCAGGAATGCTTTTATCTTCAAGAATCTCATTGAGGTCATGTTCAAGCTCTTCAGAGGTTTCTGATTTGCGGTATTCGATAAAGGCTTTTAACGCACAACTGTACATGTTCTTACCGATGGTGTTCCTTTCCTGATAGATGGGTATGTTTTTAATGCCATCTTCGATTTTTATTAGTTCGGCGACTGAGTGGATGTTTTCGAGTGAATCAGAACATAGGCCTGCATCTATTGCCCAGGTTGACATTGCACCCAAGACAGCGCGGGAATAATTATCAGCCGTCTTAGGGGATTTGCCGTTTTGTATTAACCAGTTTTTAAAATTGATTTTTATCATTATTTATATTATCTATAATAGTCAGCAAAGGTTTGAGTTTTGTAATTGATTGATAATGTCACAGGCTAAGCCCACATCGCGATCAAAATCTTTATTTAACATTTCACTATATCTAGATTCTTTAATTCCATGTAGTCATACAATCTCTTGACTAAATGGATCAGGGGTTATTAATTCGTTCAAAAACGGGGACTGAACACAGTTGTTTACCGACTTCATATAAAACTGTGTTCTGTTCAATATTGTTCCGATTTGGGCACACTAATTTCATAGTGATAACTAGTTTATAAAAATCTCACTAAGGTTAGGCGAAAGCTCGTGGTCTAATTTAAATTCGACGCTAATGGGAGCTGAGCCAGAATGTTTCAAATACGATATTCGACCACAAAAAATGAATGGTGCCGCTTTACCAGCAAGTTTTGGGAATTTCCTTACAAAAAGATAGATACTACTATCACTTGTATTGGAGTGTATTATTCTTTTTCCTTTATCATTCTCTGGTGTAGTACGATTCTGACTCTGCCAATGAAAATGCGAGTCATCAATAAAGTAGTCATGATATTGATAGTCCGTTTCAGCTTGCTGTTTACTTAAGGTTACAAATAAAAATTGATCGTCAGTCTCCTTTGGGCAAACATGTCCAGGCATTTTCCAAACACCTTCTCTGTATGCTAACCCGAATAATTCTGCAACATCTTGTTTATAAAATTCATGGTGAAGATATAAATCAGTAACATCTAACACTTGTTTAAAACGAGCGAACGTATTCATCTCATCATTTGCTAGCATAGGTGGATAATCTTGGTTTTGTGCAATTAACTGATATTGATTTGGTGCTATCTTCTTTATTTTCCTGAGTATATATTGATCATCGCCAGTAACATCTTGTTGTTCAATAGCAATAATACGCCCATCATTGCTACCAGCATTATCAGGGGTAATTATTTCCAATAATAAATAGTCGCCAGAGCGTATGGGGTTAAGCCCACCATCCATAGAGTCACCACTAGCGCGTGCTATGAAATATTTTGCAGGGTCCAATTTTCCGAATGATATGGGCAGAGGTTTGTATTCAATATTCTCGGTTTCATGTTGGCTTGATCGAAAGTGGCCGCACGCAATCTTCAGATCAGAGAAGTAAGGTATTTCTTGTTCTTCAGGCTTATCAAATGGAATGACGTTTGTTATCCCAACCGAAACATTTTTATTAGCCAGTCTGGCTTCATATTGTAAGAATCTATAGTTAATAATCTCTTGCACTAAAACCACAAAAGCGTTGTATGAGGTTGCTGGAATGTTCGAGAGGAAGCGGAAGCGTTCTTCAGTCACATCAAAAAATGGTGTGGCGGTTAACTTGTTGCTACCATTCCATGCATTTATTGGATTATTGAGCCAATACCGATGCCATTTTTCCAAATGATTACCACTTAGCTTTTTAATGTTTTTGTATTCCGTGGGAAGATCTACTAAAAGCACTCTTCGTCTTTGCAATATTTCAAAGCATTTAAGTGCGAGCTCTTTAGTGTTTGGCGGTAAATCAAAACCCTCCATTTCTAGTAAGGCCTCAAGTAAGACGAGCTTGAATGATTTTGTTAAATGTGTTGTCTCGAGTTCACTAAAAAATTCTCTAAAATCTAATAAACATTGCCGCTCTTCATTACTTAGGTCTTTTTCGTCATCAACGAATGTCAACCATGAGCCATGCTCCTTTCGTACTGTATCAACACCACCACCAGCTCTATAAAACTCAGCTAAGCTTGGCCTTCTCCCATATGATTCTTTCAGCCCTCTGTATATAGCTAATTGTTGATCGACTCTTGTACCAACTAACTCTTGCATAAAATCTATAGATTTAAGGTCATAGTTTACAAAGCAGCCTGGTGGTAATTCTAATGTTTTATTTTTCAGATGTTCAATAAAATCTTTTCGTTCTTTATTAGTTATACCAATGCGAAATAATGCCTCAGGTTTACGAAAAAAACTAACGTGGTTGCCGATAAAATCGAGCACCACTAGTTTTTCTTTATCTGGACTAGTACGTAACCCTCTACCTAATTGTTGCAAAAAAATGATTTTAGATTCAGTTGGCCTCAACATCAGTACGGTATCAATAACTGGTAAATCCACGCCTTCATTGAAAAGATCCACGGAGAATATAATTTGAATCTCACCGATTTTTAGCAGAGACAAGGCTTCATTTCGTGGAATCGATGAGTTACTGTGTACTGAAACCGCTTTAATACCATGGCGATTAAAATACTTAGCCATAAAATCTGCATGCTTGATCGACACGCAAAATGCTAGTGTTCTGACTTGTTGATATTTTTTCCATTGCTTTAAGTTATGTTGTGCTCTAGCAACTGTTGCCAGCTGATTAACCAGTTGATTTTCATCAAATTTCCCATTACGCCAACTAATCTCCTGATAATTAACTGTATCGGCTACTCCGAAGTAATGGAAAGGACAAAGTAAATTAGCCCAGATGCCATCATATAAATCTTTACTGTACACAAGATTATCGTCACACAATGTGAGGATATTACTCTGATCTGTTCTTTCTGGTGTTGCTGTCAACCCCAACAAAAATATCGGGCTAAAATAAGACAGTAAACGTTGGTAGGTTCGCGCCGCTGCGTGATGGAATTCATCGACGACAATATAATCGAAATGATCTTTCTCAAATTGATCTAGATGCTGCGTCTTACCTAAAGTTTGTATAGAGGCAAATAACATATCAACATTGAGTTCACGTTGTTTACCGTTGTATCGTCCTACCTTTAGGTCCGGCCGAATGCGAACGTATGTTTCTTCGGCCTGATTCAGTATCTCCTCTCGGTGAGCAACAAACAGCACTCGCTTGGCGCTAATTTGTTGACAATCAAACGCAGCAAGCCAAGTTTTACCCAAACCGGTTGCCATCACCACCAGCCCTCTTCGATATCCCTGCTCTCGAGTTTCATTTAAGGCATCAAGCGCTTCTGTTTGTATATCATTGGGTATCGGTAACAAATCTTGCTCGTCGGCACCTGCTTCTGTAGGAGGTTGTAACTCTCTATTAGGAATGCGCCGAATATAATCATCAATCCATTGATTGGTTAAAGTCTTGCACCTAACGTCTGTGTAAATAAGATTATATTCATCCATGATCTTCTGAAAGCGCGGCTCATTCTCAGATCTATCAACTTTAAGATTCCACTCCAGACCCTTCTCTAGCGCAGTTTGGCTAATATTGCTTGATCCAATAAAGGCGCAGCCTTCATAACCCGGACTACTATCTGAACGGATGAATAAATATGCTTTCATATGAAAACTGTGTTTGCCCTCGCTCTCGAATACTTTTACTTCAGCACCCATTTCCTGCAGTAACAGTAGATATCGTAATGCCTTTGGGTCAGTTATCCCTAAGTAGTCTCCAGTCAGAATACGGACGCTGGCACCCCGCTTTATTGCATCGACTAAGGCATCTTCAATTAATCTTATACCTGTGAAACGTATGAAAGCTGCAGCAATATTGATTGCTGAAGCGTGATTAATTGCAGCCAGTAGACTCGGTAGAAAAGGATCTACTCCGCCAACCGTGAGAGACTTTTTAGGAAATGGACTCATAGTGCTTTATCAAGTGTTGGTTCAATCCGTCTAACCAAGAAATTGATCCATTTCTGCTCTATTTCGCGTAACTGCTTGCTTTCGACCCACTCGTCTATTATTTCCAGATTTGCCATCTGATCAATCAGCTCATGAAGAGACTCAAGCGTGTAATTATTAAAGTAGCGCCCTTTATCATCGACTGCCTCATCATAACCCCACTTAAAAGACATATATACGACACCATTCGGCTTCAAAGATTGAGAAATCCGATCAAGCACATCCACAATTTGTGCACGTGGACAGTGCAATAAACTTGCACAGGCCCAAACACCATCAAATTGATTAAAAAATAAAAGCTCTTGGAAGCTGCTTACTAATACCGGTTGACCAATAAACTTTTCTGCATGTGTTGCTATTTCGTTACTAGCATCCATAGCTGTCACAACATATCCAGCATTCAAAAAAAACCGACTATCGCGACCAGATCCGCAACCTAGATCTAAAATGTGGCCTTTCTCAGGTAAGTGCTCTATAAAACGTGGATATATATCTATTAAATTGATACCGATAGTTTCCTCGCAATAGTTTGATGCATTAACACGATAATATTCTGAAGTGCTAGCGAGAGCTTTATATTGCTCAACTAAAGGAATATCTGCCGGCGCCCAGTTAACTTCATTTAATTCATTAAAGCTTAACCAGCGTAAATCATCATGATCAATAAGTTTAAACTCACCCTCAACATGTTCAACCAGATAAGCCATTAGACGAATTACTTCTGCTCCATAGTCATAGATGCTTTCACCAACGAATAAACCAATAATTGAATCAATTTTAAACTCTTCTGCTAACTCTCTTCGCAGACATTCCTCTGGAGTTTCACCTTCTTCGAGTTTGCCTCCTGGTAACTCCCAGTAGCCAGCTAAATGAGAACCGGCCTTTCGCCTTGCTGCTAAAACTTTGCCTTCTTTCTCAATGATTGCTGCAGTAACGTTTATCATTTCATAACAAATCTTGGATTATTATATTTCGATTGGGATTATTCGGGGACTTTCCCGAATAGCACTTACTTAAGCGTAAGCGATTGAGTTATAAAACAAGGAGTCACCTTGATTTATATTTTGAGCTATATAACTAATTTCCACCTTTTCTATCTGAATCATTTGTATAAGCTATAGAAGGCATTTTGGTATGCGGTTGTGGGGCTTATTCCCTGATTCATTCTCAATGTTCCTTCTTTTTATAATCCGCCAGATACTACAGCACTTCCATGGTTTTACCAATCAACAATTGCATTAATAAAAACGGGCATTCAAGCCGGACAAATATCCTGTCATAATGCCTCCTGCTCAAATCCATATCCGTCACAATAATGTCTGATAACCCATGAAACGCCCCATGTCCAGTTACCTTACTTCCCTGCTGATCGGCCTTGTGCTGTTGAATGTATTTATGTATTTCCAGCAGCCGAAGATGATTTTTTATCCTGTGTCCGGGCTGGAGGCGACGCCGGCAGACTGGGGGCTGGGTTATGAGGAGGTGAGTTTGCAGGCG
>JAGXHJ010000079.1 GCA_024636315.1 Methylophaga sp. | reverse complement strand
TGACTCTACGGCAACAAAAAGCCTTTTCTAACATTATTCTCCACTGTTCGCTAACGCTCTCTATTACGAAAATGCAAAAACGCGTTGCCTACTGGCGACTAATCGACCTCGCTTCGCTCTCCATGTCGATCAGCGAATGAATTTAGCCATTCCACATGATCATTTTCACGTTCAGTTAAAATGTTCAACAAAGCCGATTTAGCATCCATACCTGATGGAATACCAACGCGATGAGCAAAATCAAGTACAGGCACAATTGCCCCTTAAACTTAGTGACACCACAAAACCAAGCTCTTCAACCGGCAACCGTTGAATATCGCTCACTTCCTAGCTTAACATGAGTACATTTTCAACATTGAGGCCAAACATCATATCTTCAACAAAAAAGGTAAATATTTGCCGGCGCTGCTCAGTTTTGCCGCTATTTTTATTACTAGCCTCATGGTTAAGCGCCATCTTGCATACCTCTATAAGTTACTGTTACTAACACTTCAGCCCTGTTTTTCTTAGTTTTATCATGAATAAAGCAAAAGATAAGCCAGCTTTCGTCCTTAGTAAAATACTCTTTTTAGTCAGAATAGAATCTCAGCTTGCTTTATGTAGCACCTGTTGTAACTTTTGTTCATCAATAGTGGTCCCTAAAAAACCTACAACTAAGCGCATATCAAGTTCTGCATTTTCCAAACAGCTAGTGGCACCAGGCGAAGGCGTCATATTAAAAATGATGCCATTTCCTGGGTTTATTTTAGCTTCACCAAGCATAAGAATAGATTTTTTCTTATCAATTAATTGTGGTCGAACACCACCAAAGCCTTTGGCAAAACTGATATCTTTTAACTGTAAAGAAGGCACTATTTTTCGAGCATCTTTTAAGAACAGCCAGCGACGCAAACCAGGCACTTCAAACAGGAAGTTTTTAAAAATATAGTTGCGAATATCACTGACTTTGATTAAATCCCAAAATACTTTTAATACATGGCGGTCTAATTTAAGTACGCGTAAAAACTCAAAAAACGTACTCAAGTTATAGCGTTCTAATAATGGTAATAATAAAGCCGTAGGCCCAAAGCGTGTTTTGCCTTCAATCAATACATCGGGATCACCATGTACTGCTGCAAATGGTAACTTATCATTTTGGACGGTATAAACTTTACCATTCAACACTTTTGGCGTGAAATAAAAGCTACCAGCAACAGGTAAGCATGAAAACTCTAAACCGTGCCCCATTTGTTGAGCTAGCAATAGGCTATGTCCACCAGCAGAAACGACTACGGTTTTAGCTTTTATACTTTGGTCTTGAGTATTAATATGAAAAACACCATCGATATGACGGATTTCTGCGACGTGACTATTCATTTTAAGTTGAATCGTCGTATCGGCATTTTTCTTCGCTTCGCTTACAAAAGATTCTGCTAATTTATTAAAATCAACCGCGGAGTATTCATCTAACACCGCTAAAGCAACACAGGGTTCTGGACGATATTCACCATTGTGCATAATTACGACACTAGGTTCTATTCGAGCAATATCTTCTTTTTCCAATAACTGCATTGAAGTGAAACGATCACGGAAAATCGTAAACCGTTCACGTAATTGACGACATTCTATTTCGCCAACACCGATAACCATTTTAGGATATTTAAAAATAACATGGTCGCGGTTATCTAAAATTGCAGTGTAATTGACGACCATCTCCGCCGCGGCTTTGACTTTAGATGCCTTATCTAAGGTGTAATTAGTCTCAATGTCCCCACAATGCAATGTTTGACTATTATTTCGACCATGCGAGTTAACGGTGGCAACAGCATCATATTTTTCAATCATTACGATGTCATTTACGTCACTATATTCTGCTAATAAATATAATAATGCCGTACCGCATACTCCGCCACCGATGATGGCTACTTGATGAATTTGTTCTGACATTTTTAATCCTATAATTGCTTGCCGTAGATTCTAACAAATAGTGAATTATTACGAGCAAAAAAATGCCAACCCATCTTGTTAATATTGCCTATTTTCGTTTTCGATCTCAGCGTTTTTTATTCATTTCCGTAAACGAAGGAATATTAGATAAAATCGACTGTAACTCATCTTGATTAGACACCGACTTTTGTAGCCTATTATCTGATTCAGGCATCGCTTCTTGTTGCTCTAAAGTCCTGATTTCAGCCATCATTTCTTCAATATCGACCTCTGAAGGCAATGGCTCTGCAGTAAGATCCATCATCATCGATTCTAAAGCATGCTCCGCATCAACAATTAGTTCTTTCGGCTCTGGCTCTGGCTCTGGCTCTGGCTCTGGCTCTGGCTCTGGCTCTGGCTCTGCAATATCATCTGCCATCAACTCTGCATCATCCAAACCTAATTCTTTTAATTCTGCCTCTAAATGCCACACATCTGTTAACAGCTCATCTAAAGCCTCTTCATCAGGAAGCGGTTGCTGAGGTGAACGAACATCAAAGTCTAATTCCTTATCAACTGCAGCTTCGACTTCTGGTTCAGCTTCAACTTCTAGCTCAGCTTCAACATCTAACTCAGCCTCGACTTCTGGTTCAGCTTCAACTTCAACGTCAACTTCTGCCTCGACCTCTGGCTCGGCTAAGCTGACCTGACGGTTTTCAATCTCGGCCTGAAGAGATCTTGCTCTAACTTTATCTCTTAAAACTTCTAATTCTGTTTTAGGTTCTAACTCTGCTTCATCTTGAAATTCTGAGTTTTCAAGCTCTAGTTGATTTACTTCAGACGGTTCAGATTGCGTCATCATGGCAGTTAACATAGCCTCTTCAGTATCAAACTGAGAATCTACGATTTCATGATTGCCTGCGACCTCGGAGTCGACTTCTGGTTCAGCTTCAACTTCTGGCTCGGCTTCAACTTCTGGCTCAGCTTCAATTTCTGGCTCAGCTTCAACTTCTAGCTCGCCTTCAACTTCTAGCTCAGCTTTAATTTCTGGCTCAGCTTCGATTTCTGGCTCGGCTTCAACTTCTGGTTCAGCCTCGACTTCTGGTTCAGCTTCGATTTCTGGTTCAGCTTCGATTTCTGGTTCAGCTTCGATTTCTGGTTCAGATTCGACTTCTGGTTCAGCTTCGATTTCTGGTTCAGCTTCGATTTCTGGTTCAGATTGAATAATCGCTTTGCCATATATATCAGGCACAGTGTCGACCCAGTCAGCCTTAATATAATCACTCATCTTTTTCTGAACTAAAGGTTGTTCAAGTTCAGGCTCAGATATTTCTATTAGCTCCTCATCGGTCTTTAAAGGCGCTATATTTTCTGGTTCAGATTGAGTAATCGCTTTGCCATATATATCAGGCACGGTATCGGTCCACTCACCCTTTATATAATCACTCATCTTTTTCTGAGCTAAAGGCTGTTCAGGTTCGATTTCTAGCTCAGCTTCGACATCTAACTCAGTTTCTACTTCTAGAACAGCTTCAATTTCTGGCTCGGCTTCAAGGTCTTGGTCATCTTCAGTTTTGGCTGTAATCTCTAATTCTTGTGGTGTATCGCTAATACTTGTAGCTGAATCAGCGGTTACAGCCACTAATTCAGCATCAGACTTTTTTAGACTTTGTTCCTCAATTTCATCATCACCATCTATAGCGCTTAAATCAATGCCGCCATCATCACTATCTGCTTGAAGCTCGTCATCCATTGAAGCAAGTAAGGCATCAACATCGTCTGCAGACATCGCACCATCAATTACTTGTTCTGCCACATCCGTATCTGGAATTGCTAAGTCATCAAATTGACTATTTGATAGCTCCTCTTCCTCAGTCATGTCTATTTCAATTGAGTCATCTTTTTGCGTTGCAGTTTCTACTAGCTCTTCTTCGACAGGGACTTCAGCTTTATCGGGGGTTTCGAGTGATTCAGGTACTTCATTAATCGTAGTATCATCAATTTGCACATCGAATGCTGATACATCAATTTCATTTTCTGATGCCTCTTCAGTTTCAGGAGCTTGCTGTTTGACTAGCGGTTCATCATTATTTTGTCTAAATAGAACCATCAACGCTTCTAACTGTTGTGCAGTTGCTTCTATCTGCTCACTTAAAGTCGAGGTACTGTCGTTTACTGCGACCGGGCTGGAGGGCACTCCTACCGGTAATAGATCTAAACTAGCATCAATTGCCTTTTCTAGTTGCTCTGGAATATTCAGCAGTACTTTGCCATCTTGTTCAACAAAAACAGTCAGTATGGCCTTGTATATTTGCTGTTCGCGATCTTGAAAATCAATGGCCTCTTGTGATAACGCGTCACCAGTCAATGCATATTTTTCGGTTAAAATCTTAGATAAATTTTCAATTCTAAGATCTTTAGATTTTTTTATTTTTTTCACTGTTTGACTTGCTATCTCATGTGTAGCTTTGTCTTTTTTACTATTTCGCACAATGAGCCAAAGACTCAAAACAGCAAATACAGCGGCTAATTCATATGCCAGCATGTCTAGAACGATATCCATTTATAATTGCTCCCCAGGATTAGTGCTGGTTGCACTTTTACGTCGCCAGAAGAAAACCCCTAGGCCGATCATTAGTAAGAGAAGACCATTACCTATTGCTAATTGACTGGCGGTGCTCAAGCCTTCTTGTTCTGTTTTATCCGTGGTATCTAGCAAACTTGGTGCTTCATCAGTGACTTCAGGTAGTAAGTTATTTGTATTCTCAGACATTTCATCAATCACAGGCGATGCTAACATCTCATCTACCACCTTATCGGTCGTAATAGCTTGTTGCTCATCAATTTTGTCAGATATTATTTCTGTAGTTCCATTATCCACTTCTGAAGCAATAGCTAGTTCTGGAGTTTCATCCATCTCTGGTGGAATAATAATGTCTGATTTAGGTAATTCAGTCGATGTTTCAATTTTTGTAACGGCTTGGTCATCAAGTAGTTCAATTACCGCAGGTTGCAGAAATAATGACCGCCCTTTAACTGTTTGAGCACGAATCTGTAAGGCCACGGTATATTTTTCGCCTACTTGTAAATCTGCCAACGTCAATTGCCATTCATTATCAGCAACCTTCATTACATCATACGACCATTCACTGCCATCTTGGGCGGTCAGCATTGCTGCTATGCTAAGTTTGTCGGTCTTAATCAAGTCTAAATCAGGCTTCAATGTCAGGCGATGTGTTCGTGTCGCTTTATCAGTAAGTTGTTCGACAGTAATGTCAAAAGGTGTTTCGACGACATTAATACTTTGTCTACGTTGCCGTTCAAAGGTCGCACTGGTCATGGTGATAACCACATCATTCCGACCTGGCTGAAAGTTTTCACCGACATGCGTACGATACAGCCCTTTTTTTTGCTCTGCATTCAAACTGCGTTGAATAGGATCAGCAATATCTGACTCTTCTTTAAGTTTGGCATCTACCAATTTCAAAAAATCTTGCCGAACGATCAACTTATTTTTATCGGTCAGACTCACATCAAAATCAAACGTTTCACCAATTAGGATATTATTTGGTAAATCTGTTGTTTTTAATTTCAAGTCTGTCACTACCATGACTCGATTATCAGGATCAAGATCAGCATCAATCTGCCATTGACCGACAAGTGGTTTTTCAATCGTAATCAAGTCGTAATTGCCTTCACTGTGCCACCGAACATTTTTAGGCATAGTTTTATGGCTGATTCGAGATTGATTAGGTAATAGCAATTCAGTTAACTTTGAACCCTCGCGACGAAAGACCAGCAAAGTCATTTCACTGACACTGCTATCAATCTTAAATTGATTATCAACTAGGGGAACAGTATCTCGCGTGGCTGCTTTTTCAAATAAATGAAGAAAAACGCGTTGTAATTGTTCTGCATTATCAACTTGTTCATACCAACCATCTGTTGCTAATGAAATAGCGCGTAACAATTGATGATCAGCAGAATCAGATAAAGCGATGGTATGTACCGCAACGTTATTTTTTTTGAGGCGAGGCACAATGACATCTAAAATCCGTTGACGAGATTTTTTATTAATCTTGTCATCTTTCGAGACATCCACTAAGCCATCAGATAATAAAATAACACTACGACGGTAACGAGGATCAATGGCCTTTTGGTTGGCGGTTGCTTTATTTAACGCTTGTTCAATATTTGTAAACAAACCATACGAATGAATGTTTTTTGATTGTGATTCGGCTTCTAATTTCCACGCATCATTTACTTCACGCAATGGCACTAACATATTGACATATTTGCCAAATGTCCAAGTTCCCGCCATTGAATCATTAGGTAATAATCCGACTATAAGACGTAACGCAGGTGCTCGTAAATTATTGGGATCATTTTTTTTCATACTCCCCGAAACATCGATTAATACTCGAATGTCACTCACCGGGGCTGTAGGCATGGCGAAAACCTGCCGCAGTGGCATCAGCAAAGCCAATGCCATCAACAGCCAAGTTATTTTCAAAGGATGTATCATAAATTCATAACCTATTGTTTTTATTAACTACATCAGCTAACCATCTGAAATTCAACGACGATTTCCTGACGCATATCTACAATGCTATGTTTATTTATGCATGTTTTATGCCGATATAAAGTCTGATATCAGACAAAGACGGCAATAGTGTGGGTACTATTGAATTAAATCAAAGCCATGTTGAAGATCTGCTTGAATATCTTCAACATTTTCTAAGCCAACAGAAATTCGCAATAAACCATCGCTGATTCCAGCCTCATCGCGAGCTTCTTGTGTTAAGCGACCATGTGTCGTCGTAGCTGGATGAGTAATAGTCGTTTTGGTATCGCCCAAATTAGCGGTGATCGACAACCATTGTGTTGCATTCACTAATTTCCATGCGCCCTCTTTTCCACCTTTAACTTCAAAAGCAATAAGGCCACTAAAAGCCGATTGTTGCTTTTTCGCGAGCTCATGCTGCGGATGGCTAGGCAATCCTGCATAAAACACATTAGTCACTTGTGGTTGCTGTTCTAGCCATGTTGCTAGTGCCAATGCCGATGCTGAATGTGCTTTCATTCTTAGATCTAAGGTTTCAAGTCCTTTTAAAAATGTCCACGCATTAAATGGACTCATTGTTGGTCCGGCGGTTCGTAAAAACCCATAGACTTCTTGACCTACAAGCTGGGCATCACCCACCACGGCACCCCCGACACAACGGCCTTGACCATCAATATATTTAGTGGCGGAATGAACTACGATATCAGCACCCAATGCTAAAGGCTGTTGCAAAGCAGGCGTACAGAAACAATTATCAACAATCAATAAACAATCATTTGCCTTAGCTAGAGCAGACAAAGCCGCCAAATCGGCAATTTCATTCATTGGGTTAGAGGGCGTTTCTAAAAACAAGGCTTTGGTATTCGGTTTAATCGCCCGCTGCCAATCCTCTATATCTATTAGATCCACATAATCTGTTTCGAGGCCAAATTTTGCGAGGTATTTATCAAACAATACCCGAGTAGTACCAAATATACTTCTTGATGACACAATATGATCACCAGCAGATAACAGCGCCATAAAGGTTGATAAGATTGCAGACATACCTGATGAAGTAGCAACAGCAGATTCTCCGCCCTCTAACGTGGCAAGGCGTTGCTCAAAGGTGCGCACTGTCGGGTTAGTGAAGCGAGAGTAGATATTGCCCGGTTCATCGCCTGAAAAACGAGCGGCGGCTTGTTCTGCACTTTCAAACACATAGCTAGAAGTGGGGAAGATCGGCTCAGCATGCTCCCCTTCTTGTGTTCTAATTTGACCTGCACGAACTGCACGAGTGGCAAAGCCTTTATCATCAAACGATTGTGTCATAATCTCATTTTCTTAAAGCGTAAAGCTAATGATTTTAAGGCAATTTCATTCTTCATGACCAGTATTTTTATTTGTAAGATTGAAAGTAAGTGTGAAAATTTTGGAAATTGACTTTGTCTTTGCGTGAGCGATCGCTTCATATGTCCAGAGTATATAATAATCACCTAATCTTTAAATTCGTAAAGCCTTAATCTAAGGCCCCTATTCTCGTTATCAAGCACATGCCTTAAATAACTACACAAAAAATAATTATGAAAGAAATAACGATTGATCTATTACGCCATGGCGATGTCGCAGCTGGCACGAAACTATTGGGTAATACAGATGAACCCCTCAGTACTTTAGGTTGGCAACAAATACACTCAACTATCAGTAATAAAGAGATATCTTGGAATAAAATAATTAGCTCGCCACTACAACGCTGTAGTGCTTTTGCAGAACAAATAGCCGACAAATTTTCATTACCATTATTACTTAATGAACAATTTCAAGAAATGAATTTTGGGCAGTGGGATGGCCAGTTATTTACCGATCTATATTCGGGGGATGATACCGAGCAACTCTTCCAATTTATGCGGGATCCTAACTCCACTTCACCACCAGAAGGTGAATCATATATCGAGTTTGAATTACGCGTAATGGCCGCATGGCAAACATTATTAACCTCTCTGCACGAGCAACAAATACAACATTGTCTATTAGTCACTCACGGCGGTGTAATCAGAACAATTCTAAGTAATGTTTTAGGGTTTCCAAGCAACAATATCTTTCGACTTGAAGTGCCATATGCCTGCATGAGTCGAATTAAACAGTATGAAGATTATCCGCCACGACTGGTTTTTCATGGTGGTGAACTGTAAGTAACTATCCCCTATCACTTACCAAGCATTATTTGGATTGACAAAGAGGCGGCTCATCCATATAGTTCTCGCCCTTGTATAAGGTGCTCGCTACATAGCTGTAGTGAGATAATCGGGAAGTTGGTGCGCGAATCTCTTTGAGCTTGCAAGCCCAACACTGCCCCCGCAACGGTAATCGAGTATATAGGTCATACGCCACTGTGTTTAAAACATGGGAAGGCGATCTATTATCAACCCACTCGTGAGTCCGGAGACCGGCCTAGTACATCTACAGCATATTGCGGCGGGCAATATTCAAGTACTAGATCTCGTGTATTTCAATCGTATCTCTGCTTGTTTCTTCTCCTCCCAAATGCCTTTTATAGTCAATCGCGCGGGCGAGCGCATTTGGAGATTTAACAGATGAACACACGTAACTACCTTACTACGGCAATTCTTGCTGTCTTAGTAAGCCCCTCAGTATCAGCTCAAATTACTTTAGAACCCGTTCTCGTAACAGCGACAAAAACTAAAACAACAGATGTCTCTGCTACCTTTGCTTCTGAAATTTATAATGCTGAGGATATCAAAGCCTCCGGCTCAACTACTTTCTATGATTTCCTAAACCAAAATACGTCTATTACCGTTATGCCTAGCTTCGGTAATCCATATGCACAGATGCTTGATATGCGCGGCTATGGCATTGGTGATGGTTATGAAAATATAGCTATTAGCGTCAATGGCCGAAGAATGAATAATGTTGACGGTGTCCCCCAATTGCTAAGCTCTATTTCATTGAATGACATTGAACGTATTGAAATCACTAAAGGTAGTGGTTCAGTCATTTATGGTGATGGTGCTACCGCTGGTTCAATTCAAATTTATACTAAAAAAGATATCGTTAACTCTAGTATCAGCCTTAGACTGGGTAATTATGGTCGTCAAACTGCCGCCTTTTCTACCGGTTTATCAAAAGAATCATTTCAACTGTTAGTTTCTGGAGATCATAACCAAGCAGATGGCTTCAGCGCGACAGCGAGTGATGGCTTTAAAGATGAATCGAGTAATAATAATTCCCGTATCACGCTCAATGCTCAACCGACTTCTGATTTAAACCTATATCTATCTAAAGAACATTCCAATGTCGATACCCGCTATGCAGGTAAGTTAGATTTGATTTCATTTAACCAAGATCCGTCGCAAAACAACGGTTCGCCATATAATCACCAGTCATTCAAAACAGACACGATTGCATTTGGTATTGATGCTGATGTGACCGATAACATACGCATATCGTTGAATCATTCTCAAGAAGATAAAGAATCAGCCTATGTTTCGTCGGGTTGGCTATCACTTTATGATTATCAATCTGATGAACTGCTTGTTGTCGTCAAGCAAGAGCAGTTTAGTTTAACCTCTGGCATTCAACGTTTTAACGGTCAAAGATACTCTCCTGGCGATACAAGTGTAACCAGTAAAATAAATACCGCTTACTTTGCTCAGGGTGAATACTATATAAATGATCTCACACTGTCGTTAGGGGGAAGAAAGGAATCTGTTGATTATAGCTATGCTTCAGATTTTGCTACTACGATAAGTGATGACCATAAACTATCTTCATTTGACGTTGGTCTTAATCAGAAAATAAATGATCAAGTATCTATTTTCTCTAATTTCAATAGTGCCTTCCAAGCTCCTAATATTGATCGCTTTTTCTCGGGTGGTAACTTTAATAACTTCATTGAACCAGCAAAAGTTAAAACACTTAATTTGGGTTTAAATTATGTCACCGCTAAAGACAAATCAAAAATAACATTATTTAGATCTAATCTACACAATGAGATTTATTACTATAGTACGGGTAGTTGGCTTACTAGCTACAACACAAATATAGATAAGTCTCACAAATATGGCTTAGAGTTACAAAATCGTCACCAATTAACTGAAAAGTTGTTTAGCGTCGTTAATTACTCTTATACCCGTGCCATAATTGATAATGAAAATGATGGGGCTGGAACATACAATGGTAAAGATTTACCAGGCGTATCGAAACATGCCATTAATGTGTCACTTAACTATTCGCCAACGGTTAAATCTACTATTGTTTTAAGTCATAACTACCGAAGTTCAGCGTATGCTGCTAATGATTTTTCAAACACATTTGCTCAAAAACAAACTCCATATCAATCAACAAATCTTAGTTATACCTATATCATAAAACAGTTGGAGTTATCTTTAGCTGTTGATAATCTCTTTGAAGAGAGTAATGGCTTATGGGTAAGAGATGATGCTATCTATCCAGTGAATTTCACTCGTAATTGGAGTGTCGGCGCTAAGCTGAACTTCTAAATAGCAATAATTTAAAGGTGAACTGACACTTCAGTTCACCTTTAATTTAAAAATTAATTTTTTGGAGATTAAATCATCATGTCATTATCAACCCGAAGCCAAGTTATTATTGGCTTATTTCTAATGATTTTAATGGCGGTTACTCGTGGCCATCATTTTGCCACCATTAACCACTTACCTAGTGCATCTTGGGCTGTTTTTTTCCTGGCGGGGCTCTATCTTTCTGGAAAATGGATGTTTCCGCTACTATTAACACAAGCGGCTTTGATGGATTTTGTCTCCATTACATGGGGTGGCGTAAGTAGCTATTGTGTATCACCAGCCTATTCATTGCTATTACTAGTCTATGGTGCGCTTTGGTTAGCGGGACGCTGGTACGCAAGTCACTATCAATTTAACTGGAAAACATTATTACCCTTAATTTCATCTGTTGTTTTCGTGACCATTATTAGTACCGTGTTGTCAGGCGGCGGATTTTACTTTTTCTCTGGTCGGTATGCTGAGCCGACATTAATTGAATATGCACATCGATTTGCTATTTATTTTCCTAGAAATTTAAGTAATATGGCATTTTATTTGACGCTAGCAACTATTTGCCACATAGCATTTACCTTCGCCAAACATTCAACAAATGAGTCTCAACAAAATCAATCTTAAAATTTCAGAATTTTCGTGATAATTAGACTTTTGACCTATTGGGCAAAATCATGACATTTCATGCCTACAGTCTTGCTGATCGTGACGCTATCTATCGCGTGATAAAAGAACGCCGAGATATGCGTCACTTTAATTCTGATCCGGTTGATCCTGCAATTTTAAAACGGCTTTTAATGGCCGCACATCAAGCGCCTAGCGTTGGGCTAATGCAACCTTGGCGTATCATTCGTATCACTGATTTAACCTTAAGACAGTCTATAAAAATGCAGGTCAATGAGGAAAAAGATCTGACTGCAAAAGCCCTTGGTGAACGGCAACAGGAATTTATGCAGTTAAAAGTCGACGGTATAGATCAGTGTGCTGAAGTACTTGTCATGAGCTTAATGAATGAACGTGAGCAACATATTTTTGGTCGTCGCACTATGCCAGAAATGGACCTAGCATCCGTCGCCTGTGCTATTCAAAATATGTGGTTGGCTGCACGAGCAGAGGGTCTAGGAATGGGTTGGGTTTCATTATTTAATCCAAATGATCTGGCCAAACTGCTCAACATGCCCGAAGGTGCTAAGCCCGTCGCTGTTTTATGTTTAGGCCATGTTGATGAGTTTTATTCCGCGCCCATGTTAGAACAAGAAAATTGGCGTCAAGGTTGCGATATTAGCGATGTATTATATGAAAATACATGGGGTAATACTTAAGACTGATGTTGACGACTACATTAATCATTATCTCGGCACTGATGCTTGACTGGCTAATCGGCGAACCTAAACGCTATCATCCTCTCGTGGGATTTGGTTTGTTAGTCAAACGGGTTGAATTCTTTTTATATCCTAGAGACTCAGCCTCATCGAACAAAAAGCTTATTTTGGGTGCGGTAGCTGTCAGTATTCTATTAATTCCCATCACACTATTGAGTGCGCTTTTAGTCAGTTTAGAAAGTCTCACCATTATTTTGAGCATTTTAGTTTTAACCTTATCTATTGGTCATAAGAGTCTGCATGACCATGCACTGCCAATTGCCCAAGCTTTACAAGCCGGCGACAATGATCAAGCCCGTTACCTTGCCAGTCGAATTGTAAGCCGTGATCCAGCAACCTTAAATATTCCACGAGCGACCATCGAATCTGTATTAGAAAATGGTGCTGACAGTTTGTTTTCTGCCCTATTTTGGTTTTTAATCGGTGGTGTACCTGCTGTGCTTTTCTATCGCCTAGCTAATACTTTAGATGCAATGTGGGGTTATCGCTCACCACGGTATCTGTATTTTGGCCGTGTAGCCGCAAGATTAGATGATGCTCTAAATTACATCCCTGCACGACTCACTGCACTAAGCTATGCCATTATTGGCGATAGTAAAAATGCCATACAAAGTTGGCAACAACAAGCCAAACAATGGGATAGCCCAAACGCAGGGCCAGTAATGGCATCTGGTGCCGGTGCCCTATCGATTACCTTGGGTGGGCCAGCCCAATATGATGGTCACTGGCATCAAAGGATAACCTTAGGGTGTGGTGATGAACCACAGGCACAAGACATTGCTCGCGCCTTACAACTTGTTCGTTATAGTTTGCTGTTATGGGTAGCTGTATTAATCATCATCACCGGTTTCAGTTATGCTTGAGCACGGCGGAAACTTATTCAAAGCTAGCCAAAAATACAATATAAAACAACAGGATTGGCTCGATCTATCTACCGGTATCAACCCTAATGGCTGGCCAGTTCCAGCATCATTACCAGCCAAAATCTGGTCACATCTACCTATTGAAAATGATGGCTTACTTGAAGCCGCCCAGATATATTATGACTGTGGTGATTTATTAGCGGTTGCAGGTTCACAAGCGGCTATTCAAGCCCTGCCACGTCTTCGACGGCATAGTCGTGTCGGCATATTGGCACCCGCTTATGCTGAATATAGTCATGCTTGGCGGCAAGCAGGTCATACTGTTATTGAACTTGATTCATCCACTATCGACTCTGCTTTGGCTGAGCTTGATGTCTTAGTGATTATTAATCCTAACAATCCAACAGCTCAATTCTTTTCACCATCACAATTATTAGCATGGCACAGTCAACTTTCAA
Source organism: Methylophaga sp. (assembly GCA_024636315.1). Classification (GTDB taxonomy): domain Bacteria; phylum Pseudomonadota; class Gammaproteobacteria; order Nitrosococcales; family Methylophagaceae. Next base: position 10,000 of record JAGXHJ010000079.1, on the reverse strand, counting down.
AGCGAGATGGATGGTTGATTGTTGATGAAGCTTTTATGGACACTACACCTGAATATAGTTTGATAGATAAACAGCCACAACAAGGTTTAATTATATTAAGATCAATTGGTAAGTTTTTTGGTTTGGCTGGCTTACGGGTTGGTTTTGTCTTTGCGACCCCAAACTTACTTGCTGAATTAGCTGAGTTACTCGGGCCTTGGCCAGTTGCACAGGCGTCACGTTATCTGACACAACTCGCATTATCAGATACAAAATGGCAGGAGCAACAGCGACAAGTTTTGCTCCAATCAAGCCAACGACTAAATACATTACTAACTAGCTGTAACTTACCACCTGAAGGAAATTGCGTCTTATTTCAATGGGTTTGTACAAATAAAGCTGAAAAATGGCACGAACAACTAGCACACCATGGCATTTTTACACGTTTATTTACTGCGCCATTAAGTCTTCGTTTTGGCTTACCCAGTAACGAAAAAGAGTGGCAACGATTAGCACAAGCATTAGAGAACATCTCACGACTATGACAGCTCATACTTTAATGATCCAAGGCACCACGTCTGATGCAGGTAAAAGTACGGTCGTGACAGCGATATGTCGATGGTTACAACGACAAGGCGTTTCAGTCGTACCCTTCAAACCACAAAACATGGCTCTTAATAGTGCCGTAACTGCTGATGGTGGTGAAATTGGCCGTGCTCAGGCTGTGCAAGCTCAAGCCTGTAAGCTAGCACCACATACCGATATGAATCCTGTTTTATTAAAACCAAATAGTGATACCGGCGCACAAGTGATCATTCATGGTCATGCCATTACTAATATGGAAGCACAGGATTATCACCACTATAAAACCACCGCTATGGCAGCAGTATTAAACTCACACCAGCGTTTATCAGCACAGTATCAAACCGTTATCGTTGAGGGTGCCGGCTCACCTGCTGAAATTAATCTCCGTGATCGCGATATTGCTAATATGGGGTTTGCTGAGGCGGTGGATTGCCCGGTCATTATCGTGGCCGATATTGATCGTGGTGGCGTATTTGCTCATTTAGTTGGTACCTTAAGTCTGCTTAGTCAATCTGAACAAGATCGGGTAAAGGGCTTTATTATTAATCGTTTTCGCGGTGATATTGCCTTATTACAATCCGGATTAGATTGGTTGGAAGAAACCACAGGTAAACCTGTCTTAGGTGTATTACCCTATTTACATGATCTGCATCTAGAAGCTGAAGACGCCATTAATACTCAGCAATTAGCGAGTGATGCAAAATTCAAGGTGATTGTGCCGGTTTATCCTAGAATCAGTAATCACACTGATTTTGATCCTCTACGACTTCACCCCCAAGTTGATTTGCAATTTATTGCTCCTAAAGCGGTGATTCCAGCTGCTGATTTAATTATTTTGCCTGGCTCGAAAAGTGTTCGTGCTGATTTAGACTGGCTACGTGAAACAGGCTGGGAACAGGCGATTCAAAAACATCTTCGCTATGGCGGTAAAGTCATTGGAATTTGTGGTGGGTTTCAAATGCTAGGCAAAAATATTGATGATCCTGAGGGTATAGAAGGTCATTGTGGGCAGTCTGAAGGTCTAGGTTTATTAGATATTACAACTACCCTGCTCTCAACAAAACAGTTACGAAATGCCACTGGCTATTTGCACTTAGACAATGCCGCTATAGATGGATATGAGATCCATGCAGGGATCACGGAAGGACAGGATTTATTAAAACCTGTATGCCAACTTGATACAGGTTCTGATGGTGCAATGAGTGATGATAATCAAGTCTTAGGTACCTACGTTCACGGCCTATTTGAACAAACAACGGCTTGTAATGCCCTATTAAACTGGGCAGGTTTAGCGCAAGTAAGTTCACCTGATTATCACGCTACTCGCGAAGCAGATATTGAACGTTTAGCTGATATGATTGAAGGTAATATGGACACAGCAGCATTGCGGCATTTACTAAACTTATCGGACAATTGATTATGAGTATTACTCTCATTTTAGGTGGTGTAAAATCTGGTAAAAGTGCACTTGCTGAACGTTTAGCTATTAGTAGCATGTTAAATGTGACCTATATAGCAACGGCTACCGCTGATGACAATGCGATGCAACAACGTATTAGCCATCATCAGCGACATCGCCCTTCTCATTGGCTTACCGTTGAACAACCTATTAAGCTTGCAAAAGCGTTAACCGAGCATTGCCAAAGTAATCAATGTGTACTCGTAGACTGTTTAACCTTATGGCTTACCAATTTATTAATGCAAGATAATGAAGCATTATTACAAACTGAAATTGCTGCTCTGCTCGCTATACTATCCGACATCAAAGGTGAGCTAATCATCGTCAGCAATGAAACCAATATGGGCATTATGCCACTTGGTGATTTAACGCGACGTTACTGTGATGAAATTGGTCTGTTACACCAGAAAATATCCGCTATCAGTGACAATGTGGTGCTAACTGTTGCAGGCTTACCTCACATTTTAAAAGGAAACATCGATGAACGAGTTTGAACAATGGCTTGAATCAGCTCCTATGGAGATAGATTATCTTGCCCATTTAGCAGCGCAACAACGACAACAGCAACTCACTAAACCGGCAGGCTCTTTAGGCCAGTTAGAAGATATAGCCCTCAGCCTTGCAGGAATGCAGGGGACACCAAACCCTAAAGTAGAAAAAATACAGATTACGGTATTTGCCGCCGATCATGGTATCTGTGCCGAAGGGATATCCGCTTTTCCTCAAGCCGTTACCGTTGAAATGGTTCGTAATTTTTCTCGTGGTGGTGCAGCAATAAGTGTCTTAGCCAAAGAAACCCAAGCTAATTTAGACGTATTAAATATGGGTACCATTGCAGAGATAGAAGAACTGTCTGGGGTTTACGACTACCGTATTGCAGCTGGAACAGATAACTTTCTCAAGCAACCGGCCATGACATTAGAACAATGCCTACAAGCTTTAGCCATATCTCGTCAGTATGTTGAACAACTCAAACACAATCAGATTGATTTATTTATTGGTGGTGAGATGGGGATAGGTAATACCACCTCTGCAACCGCTATTGCTAGTGCATTATTAGATATTAACCCTATAGAACTGACAGGTGCAGGTACGGGTTTAAATAAAATTGAGATACAACATAAAGCCGCTATTATTCACCAGGCATTGAACCATCATCACAGCGAGCTTACTTCTCCTTTAGCGATACTTCAACATTTGGGTGGCTTTGAAATTGCGGCACTAGCTGGCGCTTATATAAGCTGTGCAAAAGTAGCTATTCCAGTCTTAGTTGATGGCTTTATCTCCAGTGTGGCAGCATTAATGGCTGAATATCTCTGTCCTGGCACTAAAAACTGGTTTTTATACAGCCATCAATCATCTGAGTTAGGTCATCAAATAATTCTAAAACATTTAGCCGCAAAACCATTACTTCATATTGGCATGCGTTTAGGTGAAGCTAGTGGTGCAGCAGTAACAATACCGCTCATTAAATTAAGCTGTGCCCTGCACAATTCGATGGCAACCTTTGCCGAAGCAGCCGTCTCGGATAAAGCATGAAGTTATTACAACCCTTCTTAATTGCACTACAGTTTTTAACGATTATTCCTGTTCGCTTACCTAGTTCGACTTCAGCCAGCTCTAAACAAATCGGCCAATCTTTACTGTTTTATCCTATAGTCGGCTTGTTAATTTCTGGTTTATTGCTACTTACAGCATGGCTGTTAAATACACAATCTGCCATCGTCAGCGCAGTGTTGATATTGACTCTTTGGGTGTTTCTAACAGGAGGATTGCACTTAGATGGCTTAGCCGACAGTGCAGACGCATGGCTGGGTGGACTAGGCGACAAAGCCAAAACACTGTTGATCATGAAAGATCCTGCTAGTGGGCCGATTGCCGTCACCTTATTAATATTGGTTCTGCTCATTAAGTTTGTCATGCTGGTAGAACTACTTAGGCAACAAAACCACCTTGCTATTGTATTCGCGGTCACGCTAGCGAGATGCGCATTACCTTTATTATTTTTAACAACACCGTATGTACGCCAAGGTGGAATTGGTGCAATTCTAGTCGCCAACCAACCCCGTACTGAAATTAAATGGGTGTTAGCTAGCACAGTTGCATTAAGTCTTATTTTTTCAGGATTTACATTATTAATCAGCGCATTTATCGTATTTTTACTTTTACGTTACGCTATGGAGTTACGTTTGAATGGCACCACAGGCGATACTGCCGGTGCTATGGTTGAAATACTAGAAACAACCATATTAATTACTGCCGTTATTATTTAGGAATGAACATGACTGATACAGAAAAAAGCCAACGCCACGAAAAACGCATGAAACGTCACAAAGAGGTCGTAGATGCAAAGACACAACAAGCCGATAAAGATAAAGGCTTGTTATTAGTTATAACTGGCAATGGCAAAGGTAAAAGTTCATCAGGTTTCGGGATGATTGCCCGTGCTTTAGGACACGAGATGAAAGTAGGTATAGTGCAATTTATCAAGGGTGCTTTTAGTACTGGCGAAGAAAGCTTCTTCCGTCGTTTTCCTAATGAAGTTGAATATCATGTAATGGGCGATGGTTTTACTTGGGACACCCAAAACCTAGATCAAGATATTGCTTCAGCAGAAGCAGGTTGGGAAGTCTGCAAACGTTTATTAAGTGATCCTACTATCGATGTCGTTTTACTAGATGAACTTAATATTGTATTAAAAATGAAGTATCTCAATACCGATACCATATTGGCAGATATCGCAGCACGACCTGCCATGCAACATGTGATCATTACCGGACGAGGCGCCCCTGAAGCCATCATTGAAGCCGCTGATACTGTTAGCCGTATCGATGATGTCAAACATGCTTTCCGAGCAGGGATTCGCGCTCAAAAAGGCATAGAATTATAATGGCCGTGGCATGATAAATGCTCTGTCATAAAACTGTAAAGTTACCCACAATATCTGTGGATAAGTCTGTGGTTAACTTGCGGGTAAATCCGTAAGTCCCTCATGCATCAGCGTTTAGCACTAAATGGTCAAAACTTGACCAATTCAATAATAACGTTAAGCATCAACAACTTATGATGTAGACATTGTAAATCAAGCAGTTACAGAGGTCTTGTTAACAAGGGTTTATAGGTAGCGGTAACTAGTGAATAACTTTTATTTGAAATGGGTCTTGGCCTCTAATTTTAGAGTGATAGCAAGCACTACCACTCTAAAATAGAGTCAAGTTAAACGGTTGCGGTTTGAGAGATAAAATCCAAAGCTAATTCATCATCACGTAACACAACTCTTACGTGACCGCCTTCACTCAATTGGCCAAACAATAATTCATCAGCCAGTGGACGCTTAATCTTCTCTTGAACGAGTCTAGCCATAGGTCTGGCGCCCATCGTCACATCGTAACCATGATCTGCTAACCACTGACGTGCATCAGTATCAATTTCAAGCGTGACATTTTTATCCTGCAGTAACATTTCCAACTCAAGTATTGCTTTATCAGTCACTCGTAAAATAGCGTCTTTATTAAGCGGTTTGAATTGAATAATGCCATCAAGGCGATTGCGGAATTCTGGACTGAAGGCTCGTTTAATGACCTCCATACCATCACTTTGATGCTCTTGGTGAGTAAAGCCCATCGATGCCCTACCCATTTCTTGGGCACCCGCATTACTGGTCATCACTAAGACGATATTTCTAAAGTCCGCTTTACGGCCATTATTATCGGTCAATGTACCGTGGTCCATTACTTGTAATAGTAAATTAAATACATCGGGATGCGCTTTTTCTATTTCATCCAGTAACAACACAGCGTGAGGTTGTTTAGTGACGGCTTCCGTTAATAAGCCACCTTGGTCGTAACCCACGTAACCTGGTGGAGCACCAATCAGCCGAGAAACGGTATGACTTTCCATGTATTCAGACATATCAAAGCGAATAAGCTCGATACCTAAACTATGGGCTAGTTGGCGGGTAACTTCTGTCTTACCCACCCCCGTTGGACCGGCAAAAAGAAATGCCCCCGTTGGACGTTCAGGATGTCCCAGACCAGAACGAGCCATCTTAATCGCCGAGGCTAATGTGCCAATCGCTTCATCTTGACCAAAAATAACGTGTTTTAAATTCTTATCTAGACTACGTAAATTATCTTTGTCGGTATTATTCACTGTTTTTGCTGGTATACGTGCAATCTTAGCCACAATATTTTGCACGTCGGACACACCAATCATTTTTTTACGTTTTGACTTCGGTAAAATTCGCTGGGCGGCACCGACTTCGTCTAACACATCAATCGCCTTATCAGGCAAGAAACGATCATTAATATGTCGGGCAGCAAGTTCAGCGGCTTGTTCTAAAGCTGCATTGCTATAACGTACATCGTGATGTTTTTCTAAACCTGGTTTAAGGCCTTTTAGAATCAATATTGTTTCAGCTACAGAAGGCTCAGGCACATCAATTTTTTGAAAACGACGAGCTAAAGCACGATCATGTTCAAAGATGCCACGATATTCTTGGTAAGTAGTCGAACCTATACATTTCAAATCACCACTGGCCAATAAAGGTTTAAGCAGGTTTGCCGCGTCCATCGCACTATTACCCGCAGAACCAGCACCTATTAAAGTATGGATTTCGTCTATAAATAAGATAGCATCAGGTTGTGTATTTATCTCACGTAACAAGGCTTTCAAACGTTTTTCAAAATCACCACGGTATTTGGTACCTGCAACTAAGGCCCCCATATCTAATGAGTAGATGACTGAATTCTCAAGTACTTCAGGCACATCGCCCAACACCACTCTTCTGGCTAAACCTTCTGCTAGTGCTGTTTTACCTACCCCGGCTTCTCCTACAAATAAAGGATTATTTTTACGGCGTCGACATAAGATTTGTAGCGTACGTTCAATCTCATGGGCGCGGCCTATAAGTGGATCAATCTTACCTTGTTCAGCTAAGGTATTAAGATTAGTCGCATATAAACTAAGAGGGCTTTTACCCTCTTCTGACGATCCACCATCTTTGATCTCAACTGAGTCCAGATTGATTTCTTCATCGGTTTGACTATGGCTAATAACATTCACCACATCAAGACGGGTAACATCCTGTTTCAATAGCAGGAAAACTGCCTGAGACTGTTGTTCAGAGAAAATGGATACCAATATATTGGCACCCGTCACCTCTTTGCCACCCGAAGATTGAACGTGCATGACTGCACGTTGCAATACACGTTGGAACGCTAAAGTCGGTTGCGTTTCACGGCTAGCTTCTTCAGATAAGGTCGGAACGTTATCCGCTAAAAAGTCAGTTAAATCTTGGCGTAGATTGGCAATATTAACGTTGCAGGCTGTTAATACTGCCAATGCTTGGCCATTTTCCAATAATGCCAACAGCATATGCTCTACTGTCAAAAACTCATGGGAACGTTTCCGAGCATAGCTAAATGCCTGACTTAAGGTTTGTTCGAGCTCTTTACTTAGCATTATTCAAATTCTCCAATCAGTATTGTTTACGCTTCTTCCATAGTACATTGCAAGGGGTGACCATGCGACTGAGCATAACTATTTGCTTGCTCAACTTTGGCTTCTGCAATTTCAAAAGTGTAAATTCCACAAGGCGCTTGGCCTTCAGTATGCACCTGCATCATAGTACGGGTGGCATTATCTGTTGCCATACTGAAGAGACTTTCTAATACTTCGATCACAAAATCCATTGGCGTGTAGTCGTCATTAAGCATTAGCACCCGATATCTCGGCGGCTGCTTTAATGCCGGTTTTGAGGGCGCGACGACTAACTGATTTTCATCATGCCAATCTTGATCTTGTTCTTTACTCATGATTATTACTTACTCGCTTGTGCTTGTTCTATAGCTTTTTTCAAATCGCCATTTTCATACATTTCCATCACGATATCACAACCGCCGATGAGTTCGCCGCCGATATATAACTGGGGAAATGTAGGCCAATTAGCATAACGGTGTAAATTTTCACGCACTTCTGGTTCGGCCAATACATTGATAAACGCAAACTCTGAACCACATTCAGATAATGCCTGTGAAGTACGGCTTGAAAATCCACATTGTGGAAACTCAGGTGTGCCTTTCATAAACAAAATCACTGTGTTTGATTCAATTGCTTGTTTAATACGATCCATTACGTCCATCTTTATAACCTCTTTAAATAAATTTATTTTCGTTTTCTATATGGGGACGATTATTACAATATCAATCTAATCTTATTAGAAATCTAGTTGCAACAATCCTAGGACACCTTCAAGACCACAATAATTAAGTGTTGAAGTCGCCTGTTCTTGCACGGTTGGTTTTGCATGATAGGCAATACTGAGTCCCGCTTCATTCATCATCAACAAATCATTAGCGCCATCACCCATCGCCACAACATGTGACGGTGAGATATTCAACAGCTCACAATGACTTAGTAAAAAATCAGCTTTAGCCTTGGCACCGCATATCTCACCTACCACTTCACCTGTTAAAAGACCATTATGCTCACCCAGTACATTAGCCATGGTGAAGTCTAAATCTAATCTCTTTTTCAACCGCTCCGTGAAAAAAGTAAATCCGCCAGATACTAGCGCTGTCTTAATGCCTTGTTGCTTGAGGCGACTTATCATGATTTCAGCGCCGGGATTTAACCGCAAGCGCTCTTCGTATACACGATCCAAGGCACTTACTTCCAACCCCTTTAATAAAGACACACGTTGGCGTAGTGAAGTTTCAAAATCAATTTCCCCACGCATAGCAGCTTCGGTAATCGCGGCGACTTGGGGTTTAACATTAATAAAATCAGCAATCTCATCAACACATTCGATATTAATTAATGTCGAATCCATATCAGTGATTAATAATTTTGTGGCCAACGGATCAAAAGCATCAGGCAGTACATTAATATCAAAATTATAATCAGCTCGTAAAGATTGTAGCTGTGACGCTGAGATATTTGGCGATATTATTGTTGAAAAACCGTTGTTGCTTTGCAGTTCACCTTGTACGCTATCTGTTATTTCATTTGTAGCATCAGCGGTCAACGCTGATCCTTGTAACACCAATTTAATCATCAATCACCTATCGCGCATAATATTTCGGCGAGACTAATTCATCAAATCAGCTCGCCGAAATATTGCCTTTAACACCACTAAAATAGTGGCATTAAGAGTTAAGTCTACCTTAAAAGTGTGGCTTAACGGGTGCTGCGTTATAACTAGCAACACTTGACATGATTTCTGCTTTTGCTTCTTCAATGCCTACCCAGCCTTCAAGTTTCACCCATTTGTTTTTCTCTAGATCTTTGTAGTGTTCAAAGAAATGGGACAATTGAGATAATAATCGCGGTGATACATCTTTAATATCTTGCACGTCGTCATACATAGGATCATGAGGAACAGCAATAATTTTAGCATCTTCACCAGATTCATCAGTCATTTTCAACATGCCTACTGGGCGACATTTCACCACTGAACCACTGATTAAAGCGTATGGGCTGATCACTAATACATCTACTGGATCACCATCATCAGATAAAGTATGTGGCACATAGCCATAGTTACATGGGTAAAACATAGCTGTATTCATAAAACGATCAACAAATAAAGCACCCGTTTCTTTATCCACTTCATATTTAACAGGATCAGAGTGTGAAGGGATTTCAATAATGACATTAATATCATCAGGAAGATTTTTGCCTGAACCAACGCGGTCAAGATTCATAGTATGGATGCTCCGATAGCATAGTGAGTAAATCGATCAATTATATAAGAAAGCGTGTAGTAAACAAAATTGAATACCATTTGATATTTTACAAAAGCTCAAATAGTGGTCTTATGGTAGAGCAATCATTTTGAGACCTTTGCACGAAACCGGCAAAAACATACTAGAAATGAGATAATACACCCTACGAAAATCATCAGGAATGGGCTCATACATGGCGTGGAAAAACCTACAACAAACTAGTTTTGCCGATTCAATGCTGATTGACCAT
>JAGXHJ010000008.1 GCA_024636315.1 Methylophaga sp. | reverse complement strand
TTCTACAGCAAAGGAATTTCGAGAGGCGATTGATAATTTCTTCATCAATACACTTCCAAGCCTGGCTAAAACGTTAGATGACAGAATTAATGATAATTTTCAGGTGCTAATTCCTGCAACTTGAAGTGGGATGGGTATAGATCTTAGCTATGATTCACACCCCATCAGCCTGCCCCTGTAATAATGCAAAATCATATCAAGCCTGTTGCCAAGCCATTCACGATGGCAAGTTAACGGCGAGTAGTGCGGAGCAATTAATGCGTTCTCGCTACAGCGCCTTTGTTAGAGGTAATATTGCTTACCTTATCGCCACCCTACATCCCGATAAACGACAAGCTGATGATGAAACAATACTTCGTCAAACCATTGAAGACACCCAATGGTTAGGCTTGAAAATTATTCGTCATAAATCTGCTGGCAATAATGCCACTGTCGAATTTGTAGCCTTTTATCAAGATGAACCTATCGGCCAATTACACGAACGTTCTCATTTTATTAAAGAAGAGAAGCAATGGTTTTATGTAGATGGCGAGATGTTAGCGCCAATTAAACTCAGTCGTAATGAAGCTTGTTTCTGTGGCAGTGGCAAAAAAATAAAGAAGTGTCACAGTAGTCAATAATCCCAGAAGAAAACGTTATATTGCCTTGGCATATGTTTTTCCTCCGATTTAAATCCTGAAAAATCAATTACGCTAAGCCCATTGATTTTCATCACGCGATATTACTTTATGCAAATGACGACAATGTTCATTTCGTGATCCTCGCACAGGCAGGGATCCACGGACTGTGTAACTAGCGTAGGTAGTGTAGATTCCCACCTGCGCGGTAATGACGGGGTGATTTTCGATTTACGGCATTTCCAAGTAGCTTGGCTATCTATGGCATAATAGTTTTCAGCTAATCTCGATTTATTTGGCTCATCTATATACATATCAACCATGTTTACTCGGCCTAATACACTTTAATGACTAATGACTTCTATGACTAAACTGATTCTCGTCAACAAGCCTTTTGATGTACTCACCCAATTTACTGATGAATCGGGCCGCCAAACGTTAAAAGACTTTGTTGATGTCGCGGGTGTTTATCCGGCAGGTCGTTTAGATCGTGATAGTGAAGGTTTGGTGTTATTAACTGATTCAGGCCCCTTGCAACATTACATTAGTGATCCAAGACATAAGTTAGAAAAAACTTACTGGGTTCAAGTCGAAAATATTCCTGATGAGCAGGCTTTATCCTCATTACGCCAAGGTGTAACACTCAAAGATGGCGTAACTCGCCCAGCACAAGCACGATTAATGGCACCACCAGAAGTTTGGCAACGCGTTCCACCGATTAGAGAACGTCAGGCCATTCCCACACAATGGATTGAACTCAAAATATCGGAAGGCAAAAACCGCCAAGTTCGCCGCATGACAGCAGCCGTTGGTCACCCTACTTTACGTTTAATTCGTTATGCTATTGGTGATTGGACCTTAGATAACCTTGAATCAGGTCAATGGCGTGAAGTCACTGCACCTATTATTGACCTGACCATGATAAAATCTCCTAATGATATGGACCCCAAGAACAACCGTCGCCGCCGTGATCGAACAAAACGACCGCTTTCTACTAGTGGAAGAACTGATCGACGGCAAGATGACCTTAAATCAGCCCGCAGGACACCTAGAGTCAGGCGAAAGTCTGATTGATGCGGCTATTCGTGAAACTCAAGAGGAAACGGCTTGGCAGTTTAAGCCGACAGCTATAGTTGGAATTTACCGTTGGCAGCATCCCCAAAATGGCGAAACGTATATGCGTTATTGTTTCACGGGTGACGCTATTCAACATGATCCAACACAAGCACTCGATGCCGATATCCATCAGGCAGTCTGGTTAACCAAACAAGAATTTTTAGCACGCCAAGATTCGTTTCGGAGCCCATTGGTATTAGATTGTTTTAACGATTATTTAGCAGGTCATCCCTATTCACTTACTTTATTGAAAAATTAATTATGTCAGAACAAAACAAAGTCGTCGTCGGTCTCTCCGGCGGAGTTGATTCATCGGTTGCAGCCTTATTATTACAACAGCAAGGTTATGATGTAGAAGGCATGTTTATGAAAAACTGGGTGGACTTTGCTGAAGAAAGCGAATGTACCATCGCTGAAGATCGAGACGATGCTAATTCCGTAGCAGACAAAATCGGTATTCCCTTCCATGAAGCAAACTTTGCGATGGAATATTGGGATTATGTGTTCAAGAACTTTCTTGATGAATACCGTGCTGGCCGTACGCCTAATCCTGACATTTTGTGTAATCGCGAAATAAAATTTAAGGCATTTTTAGATCATGCATTAACATTGGGCGGCTATATGATTGCCACAGGCCATTACGCGAGAGTTGAACAGCGTAATGACGGCTTTCATCTGCTTAAAGGTCACGATGATAATAAAGATCAGAGTTACTTTTTATATACCTTAGGGCAAGAACAACTCTCGCGCACCCTCTTCCCTTTAGGTGAATTACCAAAACCTGAAGTGCGCCGCATTGCAGAGCAAGCCGGTTTTATTACCCACGATAAAAAAGACAGTACAGGTATTTGTTTTATCGGTGAACGTCGTTTCCGAGAATTCTTAGGTCGTTATATTCCCGCTCAACCAGGCGAGATGCAAACACCTACAGGTGAAGTGATTGGAACACATACTGGTTTGATGTATTACACCTTAGGACAACGTCAAGGTTTAGGTATTGGTGGCCGTAAAGATAGTAATGGCGAACCCTGGTTTGTTGCTGGCAAAGATATGGAAAACAAGATCCTGTATGTAGTACAAGGTGATCATCCATGGTTGCATAGCCAATCATTAAAAGCAGAGCAATTATCGTGGGTAGCGGGACAGCCACCGACATTCCCTTGTAAAGCAAAGGCTAAAACACGTTATCGCCAGCCTGATCAGAACTGTGTCATTACACAAGATGATGATGGCAAAATCAATGTTGAATTTGAAGAAAGCCAACGCGCAGTAACGCCAGGACAATCAGTGGTATTTTATCTTGATGATGATTGTTTAGGCGGCGGTATTATTACCAGCACCGATGCACCAGGTGTTCACCCGTGAGTGAAGTAGCTTCGTCACGAGAACGAGATCGTATTATCGCCCTAGCGGCTTTATTGCAAACTGTCACTCTAGTCCAACAAATCGCTGAAACAGGACAAGTCGATCAAGCTGAGTTCGAAACCTTGTTAAAAAGTCTCACAGCAACTGATGCGGCATCAACCGAAGCAGTTTATGGTGATCTCAGTCAGTTAAAAATGGGGGTTTCACAACTTAATAAGCAACTATCGAAAAGCAAAGATAAAAAAGATATTATCTTATTACGCTATGTGATCAGCTTATTACATTTAGAACGAAAGCTGGCAAAACGGCCTGCGATGTTTGATTTAATTAGTCGGGGAATAGATCAAATCCCCCAACAAATTGAGTATTTCGGTGCGATTAACAGCCCACAAGTCATCGCTCGATTTGCCGATATTTATCACCGTACTATCAGTGAGTTATCACCTCGCGTACAAATACATGGTGAGCCATCATTTCTTCAACAACCAGATAATGTCAATCGTATTCGTGCCTTATTACTCGCGGGTATCCGTGCAGCTATTTTGTGGCAACAAAAAGGCGGACGACGTTGGCAGTTTATTTTTCAATCCAACAAAATGTTGACTATTTCTACAACAATTTTCAAAACGCTATAAGCCATATACCAGACGGTTTGTGCTACATTGCCTAGTATTAATTATTTCTGCTCATTTGTATTAAGGCGCTTTTTCTAGGCCTATTGCTTCTTTATTCGAACAATAACGAGGTGATATGCCGACACGAAGCTATAAATACAGCTAAATGCCCGTCAATAAAATACAACATGCCGTAGTCATTGACGACCGTAGAGCACAATATTGGAGATGTAAATGGAGCAAACTAAAAAAGTAAGCCTAACAATGAAGGTAGTGTTCGGGATGATACTCGGCATTACTATCGGCTTAGCCATTAATCTTTCAGGGCTGAATGTCATAGGTAGCTTCACCAATACCTATATCGTTGATGGTGCGTTTTATGTCATTGGTAAAATGTTTGTTAATGCATTAAAAATGCTTGTTGTCCCTCTCGTCTTCTTTTCATTAATTTGTGGTGTCTGTGGCATTGGCAATATTAAAACCTTAGGACGAGTTGGTTCAAAATCATTCCTCCTTTATATGCTAACAACCGCCATTGCTATTGCAATGGCCATCTCGCTGGCTGCAACTGTCGGAATCGGCGAAGGTATGGCTCTAGAATCTACTAGCCAGTTTTCCGCTAACGTAGCACCGCCCCTAACAGATGTATTTATTAGTATCATTCCAACCAACCCAGTAAAAGCTATGGCTAATGGTGATATGTTGCCATTGATTTTCTACTCGATTCTTGCCGGTATTAGCATGTTGATGGTCGGTAGGAAAGCCTCGCGCCTTATCGAAGCGGCTGAAGTCGCCAATGAAGTGATGATGAAAATGGTGACCATCGTTATGTCGGTTGCGCCTTATGCGGTGTTTGCCTTAATTGCTAAAGCGATAGCTGAATTAGGTTTAGATCTTTTAAGTCAACTTGCTGGTTATGTTATGGTTCTTTTTAGCGCCTTAATGTTGCATTTATTTATCACCTTAATGATCGTACTCAAGGTATTTTCGGGACTGAGTCCCAGTATTTTTATCAAAAAAATTCGTGATGCACAAGTTTTTGCCTTCAGTACCGCAAGCTCAAATGCAACGATTCCGGTGACATTAAGAACTGTAATCGAACGCATGGGCGTGAATAATTCCATTGCCTCTTTCACGGTTCCTTTTGGCGCAACGATTAATATGGATGGTACCGCCATCATGCAAGGTGTCGCGACGGTATTTATTGCCAATATATACGGCGTTGATTTAGGTATCACTGGGTATTTAACCGTGATTGTAATGTCCGTTTTAGCCTCAATCGGCACTGCAGGTGTACCGGGTGTTGGTTTGATTATGTTATCAATGGTCTTTGCACAAGTCGGCTTGCCTATTGAAGGCATTGGTTTGATTTTAGGTGTTGATCGCCTAATGGATATGATTAGAACGGCTGTTAACGTCTCTGGTGATGCCGTGGTTTCAACTATCGTTGCTAAAAGTGAAGGCAAGCTAGATATGACGACTTATGCAAATCCTAATGCTGGTTTAATCAATGTTGACGAGGGTTTACATATCAATGAAGCATTTGAGTTAGAACTTGCTAATACACTTAAGAAAACTCATGATCAATCATAAATATTACAAGCTATGGATAAATCAGCTTGGATAATAGTCAGGTTACCCTCCAAATTTAGTCATAAAAGCTTGAGACTGTAAATTTAATTGTAATCCATATCACTCAGACCAAGATGGCCTAATACTGATTCCCTTACAAGGCTCCATTCAGCTTAATCTTTCTTTACCTGATGCTGACTCAATACATTACCGGCAAATTTTGCAAGTGCATATAAGTCTTACTGCTCTTTACTGGCGTCATTTTCTTGCAAAAAGTCTGGTTCGTGGTGACGTAATATTAATTCGCATAAAGTCTGCGGCAAGTTCCAAGTCCGTGCTACAAAATAACCCACACTCGCATGATTAGTTTGATAATAATTGTCTTCTATCTGTGTCATTACAGTATCAGTCTGTTTGTTAGCATCACTGAGTCACTTTTATAATCAGAGTATTTCATCGCCATTAATGGAATGCCACAATCTCTAAATAGACCAAAGGCATAGACATAGACATAGACATAGACATAGACATAGACATAGGCATAGGCATAGGCATAGGCATAGGCATAGGCATAGGCATAGGCATATTCAATAGTACAGTTAATTTTGGAGCTTAATGAGTCAATAAGAAAAATCATTATATTGGCTGTTTCCATCGCCAGATCCCAGTATTTTTCGTGAGATATAGATGACTTCTTGTTAAAGCCTTTTTTTAACTCAAAAAATGTAACTAAGTTACTGACATTATGGCTAGCCAATAGTATTACGCTTTGATTGATGTCTGTAATTTTTCTTGTTAAACCAAAAATAGGTGAGTTAACCGATTTCAGAACAGCCGCCGACAAAGCAACATCTTTGGCAATAATTTTGGCCATGATATTAAGAGAGGGGTATGGCTTGGCCTGCTCTTGTTGTATTTCTATGAGAATTTCAGGTTTAACCGGTATTTGAAATACTATTCATTAGGTTTTCAGCTGTACTATTATCAAGATTAAACATGATGTTGATATTCTCCATAATATTTCAGGCAATTATAAACTATACTTGGCTTATTTATTAATAATCAATCACTAGCAAAAGCCAATAGAATCTAACCATTATTGCTAATTTTGGAAAATATTGGTTTTGTTAACACGAGAAAATACGCCGTAGACAATCCAGTCGACCCAAAAATCATACACATCACTACAATTTGATAATGTGCTACTGTTATCGGTGAGACACCTGACAATATCTGTCCGGTCATCATGCCAGGTAATGCAACCAGGCCTACAGCAAACATTGTATTGACAACAGGTATAAAGGCCGCTTGATAGGCAATCGTTCTAGCTTGATCATATGGTACTTCTCGCATCACTTCAGCGTGCAGGCGTTCTGCAGCTAGACTGACACTATTCATCGAATTGGAGAAAATCATTCCAGCTAGTGGAATCATATATTGCGGCTGAAACCAAGGATCGAGCGTGATAACCCCTTGCGTCACCAAAGCCAAGGTTAGTCCGCCACCCGTTATAATCGCTATAAAGGCATGGCGAAAAAGTTGTAACCGGTGTGCTTTTATAGTGCCTAAGGCAATCCAGCTTGAAGCGCTCACCATCACCAACATCACTAATACTACCAACCAGGCACTATCCGCAGCAAAAATACTGGTCAAGACATAACCAACTAATAACAACTGCACTAACATCCGTAGCACTGAATAGATTGCATTTTTGGCATCTAAAGACCATTTATACAAGATGAATAATACGGCCATGACCGGAATAAAGGCTAAGGCCAAATTTATTGGTGGAATGATTTGAATTGCCGAGCTCATAATCCTGACCTTATTGTTTATACCCGTGATCAATGAACATGCTTGATTTATACCAAAATCAAGATCATGATATCCCCCATGAAAGAAGTAATCCTCACATCAGAGCAAAAAGATGATTTAGAAGCACGTCACGATCCAGTCGAGACAAACGTGTTTGCGACCGAAT
>JAGXHJ010000078.1 GCA_024636315.1 Methylophaga sp. | reverse complement strand
CTTTCGTAGCGTAGCGAAGAATAGTGCAGTTATTACATACTCGCCCCGTCAGTCGTTTGAGAGCCAAAGCGTTAGCGAGGCGACGAGGACGTCGGAGGAAAATGGTCGTCAACGCACGGAGTGGAATTAAGCCATGGATGGGTTAATTCTTTCACGTGTACGGTGACTCGCTGGCAAAGGCTATTCAAGCTTCATGAGGAAGCAAAACAGGAACATTTAAAATTAAAACATACCTATTCAAAAGAAATGGCAAGGTTTAAATCATTAGTTCTGGAATTATTAAAGGAATGTTAGCTAGCGCTTAAGCTCCCCAATGACGGACTCGACCAGTATCAACATGAATGAAATCTGATTCTGGATAAAATCCTACGCCACCAGCATGTAAATTAAGCGCTACCTTACGTAAATCAGACAATCTCTGACCTGGTACGCGGATGTCGATCGCCTTGCCTTGCATGTGCAAACTCTTCTTTGCAACACCACTACTATTTTTACTCAATGCAGCATTTGTTTTCGGTGAGCGGTAACCAGAAATGACATGAAACGGTTTATTAGTCCCTATTTCATGGTGCATTATATTCAACAGATCAATCAAATCGTGATCCATCTTATGGACATCGCCTGTACGAAAGTCACGTAAGACTTTATTAATAGCATGTAACTCACCTGTTTGGTATTGACCTTCAGCCCAATAAGTGGAGTTAATGCTTTCACCAGTATGTAAATTAAGTAATGATAATTTACGTTCAGGCTGTTTTAATAAATTAGCAAATGCATTTGGCATAACAAGGCCAGCGGTCGCACCTAGGCCGACTTGCAGAAAACGACGTCTGGAAGGTGTGCGGATGTCTGAAGCTTGTTTGTGTAATTGATGTGATTTAAATGTCATTGATTCACCTTGATGATATCGTTACTATATTCTAAGCTATTAATTTTAATCATAATAATACTGGGATTTTTAACTTTTTAATAATATTTTTATCGCGTTGATAGCTATCAGGTGAGAATATTACCTCATCCCCATCAATCGATACTGTGAAGTAGACTACATAAATTGATAATGGTTCGGCTAGTTTCATGCCTCTATTTTGCTTACTATGCATTATATCTAAGAAAGTCTGGTGTGCTTTACTATCTGCTAAGCTAAAATCAGCAAAACCAAGCGGATCTTCAACACGAATACAACCAGAACTGAGGTTACGCTTAGTTTCATTAAATAATTCTTTATGTGGTGAATCATGTAAATAAATAGACCACGGATTTGGAAATAAAAATTTTACAACGCCTAAAGCGTTATGAGCGCTCGGTTCTTGTTTCAATGTGTAGGGGAAGTTTTTTTTGCTCAGCGATTGCCAGTTAATAAAATAGGGTTCCCGTTCAACTCGCTGACCATTTACATTCTCAAAGACACGTATATCATTCAAATGAAAGTAATCAATATCAGCTTGTTGTTTAGGCAATAAATCCAAAACCGCCAGTTTATATGGAACAGTCCAATATGGATTCACCACCAATTGCGTGATCTGGCTGACAAAACTAGGGGTTTGCCTATATTTTTTACCGACTATGACACGCATCGTTAATTTTTCAGTATTATTTTCTACCGCGCTTAAGGTGTAGCTTGCTAGATTCACTTGCACATATCGAGAGCCTAAATCAGCAGGCATCCAACGCTTACGCTCAAGAGTAGCCTTAATCTGTTGCACTCTATCTAGTGCTGATACATTCAATTCAGTATGCGTTTCACTACCAATAATCCCATCAACTTTAAGACCATGACGTTTCTGAAATCGGCGAACGGCTTGTTCAGTTAATTGATCATATTGCTCTAAGTTTTCGGTAGCTATGTCACGAAATTGCAGATCTTCAATCGCTAGTCTTGCCCGAATAATAGGTATGTTATTATTTTGTTCACCAGGTCGTAATAATGAGATCTCGGGGACAATTGGCCAACCACCTTGGTCAACGATGCCTTGATATCTCCCTAATGCTTCCGTCAACTTAATGTATTCACGGCTAGTTGGAATCAAGGTATTTAACTGTGTTTTTAGGTGTGGTGATAATAATGCCTGCTGTAAAAATGCAACAGCATCAAACTCAGCTTGCGGAATAAACCAATCAGGATCAGCGACATCAGCTTCGAGTCGACCCACAGCCAGGTCCTGTATAAATGCCAACAAACTATCCGTTAATAAAACATCAAAATGTTGGGCCGCTTCATTATTATCGCTTGGATCTATTTGCCGCAATGTAGACAAATGATAGTGCTCGGCGTTAAGGCCGTGCCTTGGCGCACTAGCAATGAAATCAAGTGCATCATATGCCTGATTAGTCAGTTGCTGTTTGTTTAGCCACAGTGAATTATTATTTTTATAAAGGATAGATACGGCATTAAGATCTTGCAGTTCACTATCATATTGCTGAAGAAATTCAGGTGATTGTGACGTCATCGCCTGAACTGGAAAATAAAGGCTAGTTAACAGGCAAAGAATAGCTATTAGGGTTTTCATTTTTAACATCTGTTCACGTTAAATTTAATTATATTAATAAAATACCAACCCAAAATAAGTTACACATTCTTATGCCTAATTTCTACTTACTGGCGAGGTGTGCGAACAAAAGCTGTCTTGTGACATTTCGGACAAGGTGGAATGCGACCGGTTTTTTTGAAATGAACCAAAGTGTCACAAGCTTTACAAGCAAGTGTACCAATACTGGTAATTTCACCCGTGTGATATTCCTCTGAACGCTTCGCTTGTGCCTTGAGTTGCGCAAGTTCTAAGCGTGTTTTATCGGCCACTTTGGCAAATACATCCAATATCCGTTCTTCTACCAGCTCTAAATCAAAGCTGAACCATGATGATAGTTCATCACCTGTCTCTTCGAGATATTCAGCTGCATCGTGAAGATCACGGCGAACATAAGATGCCAATTTTTCAGCTTCTTCCTGTGTGATTTCTTTTAATTCAATGGCTTGATGCTTTGCTTTCTCGATATTTTTTTGCAATACGGGCAGTGCTTGTTGCTCTGCCGTATCAAGCAACTTAGCAACACGTGCCATCATCTTGTCATAGGCGGCAATCAGTTTTTGATCCAAATTTGGCTCTTTCATGGCAATGCCCTCTTTATACATGTTGTTGTTTAGAGTAACTTAGCACAAAAACTTGAATTGGAGAAAGCTATGTTATCGTCTAGACGTTTATTTTTGTTGGGTTTTCTACTTTGCGCAGCAATGCTATGTATTGCCGGTTACTTTCAATTTATTGATAATCTTGAACCTTGTCCTTTATGCATATTACAGCGAGTCTTCACCCTGCTGGTCGGTAGCGTATTACTTATAGCAGTATTGCATAACCCTAAAATCCTCGGTGTGCGTATATATGGAGGTATAGCGGGGGTATTGGCATTGCTTGGGGCGAGTATTTCTATGAGACATCTCTGGTTACAAAGCTTGCCAGCCGATCAGGTGCCAAGTTGCGGCCCTGGCTTGAATTTTATGCTTGATAATTTCCCGCTAGGCGACACCATAAACATGGTGCTTCGAGGTTCAGGTGAATGTGCAGAAGTATTATGGACCTTTATTGGCATCAGTATACCCGGATGGACATTACTTGCCTTTATCGTGCTTGCAATCTTATCCATAAGCCAGCTATTTCGTCACCAATAGTCGATCTTATAGTAACTACGGAATACAATTAAATCGGCTATAGTGCGGCGTAAAGAGACACTTAATTCAGCTTGAAATAAAGCGCGAGATATCATTGTCTGATAGCGGATATTGATTGGGGGGAAACCTAGGATATTATGGATTATTATCCAACTGACATCGCCTGACCCACTTAGTTATCCAGCTATATTACGCTACGTAAGCACAGTCATAATAATGGTGTTTATTGCGGGGAGGGCTTTTCGAATTGATGGTGGACACTAGCTAGAGAAATGTCCTAGAAATAACCAAGGTTATTTCTGGCATGATATTATCTTTTAGCTTTGATTTAAGTGGAAAAATTATTTATTAATCCTTAAATAAACCAAGTCCAAATTCCTCTTTGCTGAGACCTCGACTGATTATCGAGCTCGGTATGTAATACGACCTTTACTCAAATCATAAGGTGTAAGTTGTACAGTTACTTTATCGCCGGTTAAGATACGGATGTAGTTTTTTCGCATTTTTCCAGAAATATGCGCTGTTACAACATGACCATTTTCCAATTCTACTCGGAAAGTGGTGTTTGGCATGGTGTCTATTACAGTGCCTTCAAATTCAATATGTTCTTCTTTTGACATAAAATTCTAATGTTCACTCAAAAATTAAACGACTATTTTGCAGGAAAACTACTGATTATTCAAAGTTTTTCATCATTTAAAGCTTGCCATTTCTGATTAATGTAACCTTCTATGCCTGAAAAATTTTGTTTATATTTCATCTTTTGACAATTACTTATCCAATAACCCAAGTAAATCCAAGGGAAACCGCGTGTTTGTGCAATATTAATTTGTTGCAGAATGGCATAAGTTCCAAGACTGTTGGCTTTCATATCTGGGTCAAAGAATGTGTACAATGCGGACAATCCATGTTGAACATAATCTGTCACTGCGACAGCAACAAGCCTTTTACCCTCTCTAATTTCAATAAAACTTGTTTCAGACCAGCTTGATATTAAGAAATTAATATAACTTTGTTCTGTCGGATTATCCATTCCTCCACCAATATGCCTAGCAGCTAAATAACGGCAATACAGCTCATAATGTTCATTATTGAATGATGCGGAATGATGACTAACCGTGAGATGTTGATTTCGTTGTAGACATCGACGCTGACTTCTGTTTAATGTGAATTTAGCAGTATTAATCCTCACCGGCACACAAGCTTGGCAATTAAGGCAATGTGGTCGATATGCCAAATCTCCACTACGTCTAAATCCATACTGTATTAGGTGACTATATAGCGCATTAGTCATCGGTTGATTTGGATCAGGATAAATATTACTCGCCTCGCGCCCCTCTAAATATGAGCAGGGATGTGGGCTATCCTGATAAAAAGCTAAAGTATCACTCATGGGATAGTTGGAAGATCTGGATCAAGTTGCCACAGATCAGTGCTTATTAGCGGATTTCGTCTGCAAAATTTATCAAGTAGCTCAATAAAATGACTGCGAGATATTTCTTCAGCCCCTAAGCTAGCCAAATGTTCTGAGTAAATTTGGCAATCAATTAGAGGATATTCCCATCGCTGTAATTGTTGGCACAATGCGACTAAGGCTAATTTTGAACTATCTGTAACAGTGCTAAACATTGATTCACCAAAAAATGTCTGACCAATTGCAATACCATATAAACCACCGACTAATTGGCCATCGAGCCAACATTCCACACTATGCGCGTGACCTTGTTGATGCAATTCATTATAAGCCCTGATCATATCTGGATGGATCCAGGTACTATTTTCCGGATCAATACCCTCTTGTCTCGGCAGTGAACACGCCGTAATAACTTGATCAAATGCTTGATCAAAAGTCACGGTCATCAATGTAGTACGAATTGTCTTTTTTAAACTTTTAGACAGCTTAATTTGGTCGGTCCACAAAACTAAACGAGGATCAGGACTCCACCATAAAATAGGATCATTTTTATTAAACCAAGGAAATATACCTTGTCTATAAGCATTAAGAAGTCGCGACGAAGATAAATCACCACCTGCCGCCAATAAACCATCATCAAATGCCTGACTGACGGGCGGAAATAGTCCGTCATCTCGCAGAGGTAACCAGGTAATAGCCATTTAATCGACGAGTTGTGTGTTCAGTTCTTTTGCCCAATGAATTGCATCTAAATATGACCTAGCAATAATTTCTACCGGTAATGGCGATGCTCCAAGTGCAAGCCAGTCACCTTTTTCATAATTTAGTACATCACGTAACACTTGCCCTGCTGGGCCTGATTTATGAAGCAAAGCTTCGCTGAGTTCCGGCGATAGCGGTAATTGGCCAAGTACTGTTGCTAAAGTCTTATCCAACAAAGCATCTAGAGTGGAAAACAAACCTGCGGCAAAACTCAGCTCTGTAGGGGCTTTATAATATTTTGCCAGCAACTCACACATTCTTGCTCTTGTCATCGCGACGATACGTAATTCATTAGGCTTATTATCTACAGCAGATAAACTGAGCAAACTTGCCCATGTTTTTATCTTTTTATGACCCAGCATGACAATTGCTTGTTTAATGTTATCCACTTCACGTGGCAAGCCAAAGAATGCAGAGTTTATTAATCGCAACAGCTTGTAACTCAAACTTAGATCTTTGTTAATCGTTACCGCGAGATCTTCAGCGTCAACCTCAGGATCTTGTAATTTCACCAATAAGGTCATCAATACCTGCGCTGAAAGCGGTATTTTATGATTATCATTCGCTAAAGGCACTGTATAGAACTGGCCTTGCAACAAATCTAAAGCATGGGTTTTACAAAATTCATATCCATCATGGTCATTCACATTGGTAGCACACAATATTTGATGATTTTGACGCCAATAGGGCAAATGCTCAGTGAATACCTGAGGGCTAAGCCTCTGCATATCAATCAGTAATGTATTCGAATGGTCATCATCATTGACCAATCCAGCATGTTTGGCAAAAGAAAAGTTCTTTTTATCATCACTCGGATAGTCACTACCATTGAGATCCAATATCAATGACAGATTAGTGTCATGACTTTTATATAATGCTTCTCGCCATGACTCAGGTATTGATAACAGCGCTTGTTGCCGATCACTTATTGCCGGCAAAATATCGGGTAACTGTTCTAAAAATTTGGGGACAGGCGCATCATCGTCAAGGGGCTCACCATGCTTATTTAGGAAATTAAGATGATAACTTTTGACATCGAGCTTGTCCGTCACGAATTGTGGTTGACGATGAATCAGTCCAGAAAATGTTTTTAACAATTCAAACGGAACCTTTTGCTCAGCCATAATAATACTCTACCTGATTTCTTTTCATATCAGATCGATTCCCGACCTGAAAAAGCATGGGATAGTGTACCACTGTCGACATATTCGAGTTCACCGCCGAGGGGAATACCATGCGCCAATCGTGTGACAGGAATTTTTCTAGCACGTGCTAACTGGCTAATATAGTGAGCAGTCGCTTCGCCCTCAACGGTTGGGTTGGTAGCGAGAATAACTTCCTGAATCGTATCCTGTTCAAATAATTCAATTAGTTGGGGAATACCTAAGGCTTCTGGACCAATACCATCTAAGGGCGATAGATGACCCGACAATACAAAATATTGCCCTTGGAAATGTGTTGCTTGCTCTATCGCTAAAACATCACTCGGCATCTCAACAATACAGAGTTGGTCTTGTCGGCGCTGTCCATCACTACAGCGACTGCATAGTTCAGTTTCGCTTAAAATTCGACATTGCTTGCAATGATGCACCTTTTCTAAGGCTTGACTGAGCGCACTTGTTAAGCGTTGACCACCAGCACGGTTACGCTCAAGCAAGTGAAAAGCCATGCGTTGTGCAGACTTTGGCCCCACGCCCGGTAAACATCGTAGCGCGTCAATCAGCTGCTCTATACTCGGTCCTAAATTCGCCATTAGATATCAGTAACGCTAATTAAAATGGTAATTTCATGCCGGCCGGCATCAGACCAGCCATACGCTCTTGGCTGGTTTTTTCAACCTGACGAACAGCATCATTCACGGCGGCCGCGATAAGATCTTCTAGCATCTCTTTATCATCTTGAAACAAAGCATCTTCAATACTGACCCGTTTAACATCATGCTTGCCTGTCATGGTGATTTTAACCATGCCGCCGCCTGCTTGGCCCGTTACTTCCATCAAAGCCAACTCTTGCTGTGCCTTTTCCATATTGGCTTGCATTTGTTGCGCCTGCTTCATCATGTTGCCCATTCCACCTTTCATGGTAATTCCTCTTTCTAATCTAATGGTTTAATTGTAGTTTCAATAACTCTGCCATTGAAAGCCTGTTTCAACTCATCAACCGCGGGATCATTCTGAATCGAATCTACCGCATGTTGATGGCTAAGTTGAGTTTGACGTGCCCGCTCAGCGGCTAAAGTTGGCGTTGCCGTCACTGCATCTTGTTGCGCTTCTTGCTGAAAAACAAGTTTGATTGTTTGTCCTAGATATTTTCCAAGGGCAGTTGCTAATCTGTCCTGTGTTTTGTCACTGCTTAAGTGCGCTAATTCAGGCGCAATGACCAAGGTCACCTTATTATCTTCAAACTTAATAAAAGCACTATTATCAGCTAATTGGCGAGAAAATGCCGCTAATTTCAAACTACCAATAACGCTTAACCAATTACTGGCATTGAGTGTTTTACTTGCTGTTTGATTGTCAACGATTGCTTGTTCAATTTTGGGTGCTGGTTTCGTTGGTATACTTGGCGGTTGTGGCGGTTCAGCAATCTGCGATGACAATTTCGGACTCGCAGGCACCGTTGGCGCGTAACTAACCGGCGATACGACCTGCTCTTCAGCTATGACGGTAGGATTAACTTTTGGACTAGCCGTTGGTACCGGCTTATTCACTGGTGTAGCCGTCGTAACCGGCTCAGACTTTTTTGGCTGAAAGCTCAACATTCTGAGCAATGTCATCTCAAAGCCACTTTTAGGATCCGCCGCCAAAGGTAAATCGCGTTTGCCATGTAAGGCAATTTGATACAACAACTGCACTGTTTCTGGGCTAATTTGCGTACTAATTGATGTTAATAATTGTTGCTCATCATCACTAGAATATTCCAGTTCAGGTACCAGTTGCACGGTTGCCAAGCGTTGTAATAAGGCTAACAAGGCATTAAGCACACTGATAAAATCACGACCTTGTGCAGACAATTCTTGTGCTTGCTCCAATAAGGCTTTGCCATCATGGTTGATAAGTGCTGTCACTATATGAAACAACTGATGCTGATTTATCGTGCCCAACATCTGATGTACATGTTCGTCAGTCACTTCACCGGCGCCAAATGAAATAGCTTGATCTAACAAGCTTAAGGCATCACGCATACTGCCATCGGCAGAGCGAGCTAGTTCAGTTAAAGCACCCACCTCAAACTTAATATCTTCTTGTTGTAGAATATTAGCGAGATGACCTGAAATTTGCTCTAATTCCAAGCGGCGCAAATTAAACTGCAAACAGCGCGACAAAATCGTAACGGGGAGCTTTTGCGGATCCGTTGTAGCAAATAAAAACTTAACGTGCGGTGGTGGTTCTTCTAATGTTTTAAGTAGTGCATTAAAACTGCTCGTTGAAAGCATGTGGACTTCATCGATCAAATAGACTTTATAGCGACCACGACTGGGGGAATATTGCACATTATCCAACAATTCACGGGTATCATCGACTTTGGTACGTGAGGCGGCGTCGACCTCAATCAAGTCCACAAATCGCCCGGCATCAACCTCTTGGCAACTTTGACATTCACCACATGGCGTAGAACTGACGCCTTGCTCACAATTGAGTGATTTAGCCAAAATACGTGCGAGAGTTGTTTTGCCTACACCGCGAGTGCCAGCAAACAAAAAGGCATGGTGTAAACGGTCTTGATCCAGACCATTAATGAGAGCGCGAAGGACATGTTGCTGCCCAACGACTTCAGAAAACTTTTTAGGCCGCCATTTTCGAGCGAGAACCAAATAACTCATATGATGGTTTGATACCTAGTGTCTAATTGCATTAGACCTTAATTCAGCGCTTTCAGCGGTGTTAATTAAGTCTTAGCAATGGATATTGGGCGATGACTCACACCAGCCAAATCTCGGCGCTCGAGTCCGAAGGCTCCGCTGCTCCCTTCCGGGTCTGACGGGCTGACCAACATATCGTCGCGAGGAGACCAGTGCGAATCACCATTGAAGTCGGTAATCTTAAGGGTTTTTTAGTACTTTGGCTATTTAAATTTCTGAAACGAAGCTATCGTTCAGCCAACAAAAATTAAGCCCGTTTAATTTATCCAAACAATACTGCTCTAAAATAATTGTGCACATGTAGCTATTAGCAGGCCTGACCTTTCCTTAGGTAGAGGCATCGCTTTAGGCTAGCAATGAAGGTATTTTTTATAAGCTTAGGTGCATCTGCGATCAATCAACTAAACGTCAAAAACATGTCTAATGCCAACGCTTACATATAGCGTTTTTTTGCGAAATCTATACTAAATATATAGTGTGAACGCGTAATGTTTGGCTCATTGATAACTTTTATCTTGTTGTCAGTTGGAACTATACGGCTTCTAGCGCTTGTTGTTTCAACTTAAACATTATCTGGTTAACGCAGAAGTCGAATAGAGAATTA
This sequence comes from Methylophaga sp., assembly GCA_024636315.1. Classification (GTDB taxonomy): domain Bacteria; phylum Pseudomonadota; class Gammaproteobacteria; order Nitrosococcales; family Methylophagaceae. The sequence goes on along the minus strand of JAGXHJ010000078.1, from coordinate 3,546 downwards.
AACACATTTGTTGGATCTTCTCTTAAATCTACACTGGCGTATACCTCCCAAACAACGCCAAGCAAAATAGTATAACCCTCACCTTTCTTGTATATCTTGTCAGTATGTAACTTAAACTCATCAAAAGAGTGCCCGGTGACACTCCTTATTACCTGAACTTCTCTTGCGATTTCCCCCCCTGGTAAGAACACTTTTCAATATCTACTTTTTCTAGGTCTGCCGCATAAGTATTGTATGGAAACATTAATGAGCATAGAGCGATGATATATCTCATAATATACCTCCAAATTCATATTCTTTGGTCACCATTAGTTTCAGTAAAACTGATATTCATCCTGTTCATCACTCTTTCTACACTTTTCTGAACAAGCACGCCATATAAACAGGCTTTGTGGGAGGGGCCAATAACTTTCAAGTAATTGCTTTTACTAATTTAAAATATACCACTGTATATCTTAAATATGAATTTTAGTGATACCACCTAAATCTTCTTACCACAATAGACCTAAGCTTCGTTCCGAAAATGGTAGACATCCAAAAGCTAAACTCACAATGCGCGGTCGCTTTATTGTGTTAGCTTTTTTATGGAAGACCTTCCACCAGATTTTCATTAGCTACCAAGCATCGCCAATCGTTTGAAATATTGCTATTAACTTAATAGATATCGGGGAGTTAGGTGCTCTGACCATTTTTATGGCTATAACGCGGCTAGAGAGTTAACTCTCAGAAAAATCCTGAGTCCAATCAAGCAAATCCCCGATATTTTTATTTATAACTGATGCGTATTATGTGAATCGTAAACAACATTAATTCAAACAACAGACAAGGTGATCATTATGTGGACTAAACCAGAATATTCAGATATGCGTTTCGGCTTTGAAGTAACAATGTACATCTGCAATCGTTAAGATTTAAGATTACAAAAAGCTCAAAAAAAGCCCCTGCAGTTAATCCTGCGGGGGCTTTTTTGTTAGATTCGAATCTAATTAAAATTCAAGGCATATTTTGCCAAAATGACTATTAGTTTCCTGATATTCAAACGCACCGACCATATCATCAAGCGAGAATATCTTATCTATCACTGGCTTCATCTGATTAACTTCAATAGCTTTAATCATCTCTTGTTGCTGAGAACGACTTCCAACAAGTACCCCTTGAAGTCTTACTTGCTGTATAAATGCTTTAATAAGATTAAGTTCACATGTTTGGCCAGACAGAATTCCGATTAGGGAAATTTGTCCGCCCACTCTTACAGCAGTTAATGACTGATCTAATGTTTGCCCACCACCTACCTCGATTACATGGTCTACACCAATACCACCATTTAACTCTTTTGCCATCGCTCCCCAGTTGGGCTCTGCTTTGTAGTTGATAACATGATCTGCTCCCATCTCTCTCAGACGCTCCATTTTTTGTTTGCTCGAAGAGGTTGCTATTACTTTAGCACCTATCATTTTTGCAAACTGTAATGCAAAGATGGAAACACCTCCAGTCCCTTGTAATAAAACGCTATCGCCAGCTTTGAGAGTATTAAAGCACATCAACGCACGCCAAGCCGTTAAAGCGGCTGTAGTCAATGTCGAAGCTTCTACATGTGACCAGCCTTTTGGTGATTTTGTGAATGAATTTGACGATGATGTAACATATTCGCGAGCGTAACCATCGATACCATCTCCAGGCACAGAAGAAAAGCCATCAACGAGTGGTTCACCATTTATCCATGTAGGGAAAAATGAGCTTACAACATTGTCACCAACCTTAAACTCAGTTACGTTTTCACCGACCTCAATGACTTCCCCCGCTCCATCAGCCATAGGAATCCTTTTTTCCGATGGCCCACCCCAGAGACCTGTCACTACCGCATAATCATGATAATTTAACGAATTAGCATGAAGTCTTACTGTAATTTCATTTGAATCTGGTTTATTTATTTTCACCTGCTCAGTTATGACAGTATTAAATCCACCACCTGCATTTACAAAGATTGCTTTGCTTTCCATAATTTTTTCCTTAATTTCACTAAATTGATGTAGGTATAACATAACATCAAGGTTACAATAGTCAACCAGTTAACTTTTTGTAACCTACAATCATGAATAAAGAATGTTATGAACCTTGCCCCGTTGAAAGAGGTATGCGGATCATTGGTCACAAATGGACAGGATCTATTTTATGGCACTTGAAAGACCAACCTATGCGGTTTAATGAAATTTCGAGACAGCTTGGCGGTGCCAGTAAAAAAGTAATTGCTGAGCGGCTAAAAGCTATGGAGACAAATAATCTCATCACCAGAAATGTCATATCAACAAAACCGATTGCTGTTAGTTACGAGATAGCGAAAAAAGGAATAAGCGCCCTACCCATTCTTGAAGAATTAAAAGAATGGACAATCGAAAACAATCTGTAATATTGCCAACTGGTCGCATTTGTTCTCACACGTATATCGCTAGTTTTACTTACGAAACTAGCGTAGCGAGTCATCTTCATAGAACAGCGATAAACAACGTACACTTTAAATGCTCACTGGGAAGATGTGACACCTTTACAGATTCCATCAGCACTACTTCTTTACTTGATAAAGTGGTGCCCACGGCGCGATTCGAACGCGCGACCTTCCCCTTAGGAGGGGGATGCTCTATCCAGCTGAGCTACGAAGGCAATGATGAGTCGGGATTATAACAGTTATAAAAGACTCACCCAATTGGAATAGTTGCAGCGGCACTTCACTTTCTAAAATTTGCTACGTTCGAACTAAGCGAGCACTCCGATTGTATTATTTCTAACTTGATAGATAACAATGTGTCAAAATAAAACTTATGATTGCACGCATTGTAAATATTGGTCGAAACAAAACAGTAGCGCTGGTCACGGTGTTTTCAGTTTTTTTATCATTAATCATCACTGCACTTGCCATGTTGATAGTACATGCGAGTCAACAAATGGCTTATACAACTTATATCATCGCAATCATTGTCCCTCTCATTGTTGCCCCCATTGTCGGTTTTGTTTTAGTCAACTCACTTCTTAAGGTTCATGCTATCGAACAAGAAATGCGAGAGTTGGCAACGGTAGACTACCTAACCAAGCTTCTATCGCGTCGAGCATGGATTCAGCAAGCTAGAAAATACATTCATTTGGCAAAACGTACTGACAGTCTCTACTCGATACTGATGATTGACCTAGATAATTTCAAGTCCGTTAATGATAGATATGGTCATACAGCAGGAGATAAAGTCCTTATCAAATTTGGTGAAACGCTTAATCAACTGTGTCGAGCCAGTGACTTTTCAGCTCGCTTCGGTGGCGAAGAATTCATCATTTTACTTCCAGATACTTCTTTTCAGCAGACGCAGCAGTTCACAGATAGATTACACAAAGCGGTTCGCGAAATAGTAGTAACTCACGACAAGCGAGTCACGATCCCCAGGATACAAAAACGGGACATCCAAGTCGCCCTTTTTGCTGAGGAGTACGTGACGGTTAATAATTCACCAGCCGTCCTGCGTCCATGTCGACTTGCACATTGCTCTGTAGAGCAATCCGCGG
>JAGXHJ010000077.1 GCA_024636315.1 Methylophaga sp. | reverse complement strand
CCACTTGATGCGGTTTACCCGATTGTTTATTTAGACTGTATCGTGGTGAAAATACGGCAAGATAAGCAGGTCATTAACAAAGCTATTTATCTTGCTTTAGGCGTGAATATGGAAGGCCATAAAGAGTTATTAGGCATGTGGTTATCTGAGAATGAAGGGGCTAAGTTTTGGCTCAATGTCCTGACTGAACTCCAGAACCGTGGCGTAAAAGATATTCTCATTGCCTGCGTTGATGGCTTAAAAGGATTTCCCGATGCGTTTAATACCGCCTTTCCGCAGGCTAAAATTCAGCTTTGTATTGTTCACATGGTTCGTAACTCCGTGAAATATGTACCCTGGAAAGACTACAAAGCCGTCACCGCTGATTTAAAGAAGATTTATCAATCCGTGACTGAAGATGAAGCGTTGTTAGCACTGGATGATTTCTCGGTGCATTGGGATGAGAAATACCCACAAATCAGTCGTAGCTGGCGAGCCCATTGGGAAAATCTCAATACCTTGTTTTTATATCCTCAAGATATAAGAAAGGCCATTTACACCACCAACGCAATTGAATCATTAAACAGTGTTATTCGTAAGGCACTCAAAAAACGTAAGCTATTTCCAACCGATGATTCGGCCAAAAAAGTGGTTTATCTCGCCATTCAAGATGCCTCAAAAAAATGGACAATGCCGATAAGGAATTGGAAATCAGCCCTGAATCGTTTTATGATTGAGTTTGAAGATAGACTGCAAGATTACATTTAACCCAAAAGGCAGTTACACAAAATTAGTTACAGGGTCTGATGGCGGCTACAGCTCAGTGACAATCTTTGCAGGACTAGAAATGTTGTTATCCATGCAATACATCACTATCCCTACAACACCAAACACGATAGCAAATTAGCGTTTTCCCAGCATCATTGTTATTCATGATATTCCCCTTCATTGCCTAAATTGAATTATTACTTCTTTCATTGTTGATGTTTCTATTTAACCATTAATTCGTTTTGACGCCAGCTTACATAGCAAATAAGGCAGGGTTAGCTTTAAATCCTGAAAAGCCATTGAACAAAACTATTTGAGACAGTATATATTCCAGATGGAGGTTCCCATTATTGAACGATTTGACACTTATTAATATCACTTCTTTTTGTTTGTGCCTTACACCTTCTGACTAACAGGTTGCTCTGCCGATGTTATGATGTAGCATTGACATAAATAGGTATTATCCAAAATATATGGCTGGCATCAGTGAATAGCGAGAAGAAAATGATTAAAGATATTCAGTTTATCCGTGAACGACAAAAGCAGTTAATGTCTGCATACATTAAAGAATTTTCCGTAGAGATCACGGAAGTATATTTGAGGTAAGAACGCGGTGACAAGGTCGGATAGAAGTGCGGTTCTTAAATCCTTGCACTTGAAATAATTATTACGCGGAGCGTAAAAGTGTTAAATATATTTAAACATTTAGTACCATATGTGGTACATTATACCTGCACAGAAAAACCTGCACCTCATAAAACTTGGTGCAAGGTATGATGTTAGAAGTTAAATTTTATTGCCTGACTTTCGGTAAAGAGCCTGTCCGAGAATGGCTAAAATCGCTGGTCATCGAAGATAAAAAAAGTATAGGTGAAGATATCAGAGTGGTTCAAGGAAGGTGGCCACTTGGGATGCCTCTAGTAAGAAAGATGGAGCCAGACTTGTGGGAAGTCCGGACTCATTTAAAAGATGGTATTGCAAAGGTGTTTTTTACCATTGAAGGTAGTGAAATGATTTTACTGCACGGCATAATTAAGAAATCGCATAAAACACCAACAAAAGAGATTAATTTAGCCGGAGATAGGCTGAAAGATTGGAAAAGGAGTGTAAAAGCATGAATACAAAAACAGGTAGTAGTTTTGATGATTTTCTTGAGGAAGAGGGTATTCTTGAGGAGGTGTCTGCACGGGCACAAAAACGCCTTTTCGCAATGCAGGTAGAAGATGTTATGCGTGCGCGAAATATATCTAAGCAGAAACTAGCGGCTAGATTGCATACAAGCCGCTCCCAACTCAACCGTATTCTTGACCCAGACAATGATTCGACAACCTTGTTGTCGCTAGAAAGAGTGGCTCACGCCGTGGGTGGGGAGCTTCATTTAAGCCTTACTTAGATGAACCTTTACCTTGTAACCACTAAAGCTCAAAGCTAACGGTGTACCAGCTAGTAATATAGCCTCAATTCAAGTGTCTTGGCATCCTCAAAAGACTAGGGCCGGACCCGAACCAACACACGACCGTGAAAGTGGAGTAATTGTTGAAAGCGTTTCTAGCCGAAAAGTAAAAAATCTAAAGTCGACCTGAGTTGTTTAGCCCATACTCAAATAACGTTCGCCAGTATCATGAATAATTGTTACCACTAACTTGCCTGGCCCCAGTTCTTTTGCCACTTTTAAGGCTGCAAACACACTTGCACCAGAAGATATACCAGCAAGAATACCTTCTTCCTTTATAAGGCGCTTTCTCATTGCAAAGGCTTGTTCTGTGCTTACTTGTTCGATGCCATCCAACAAATCAACATCCAAATTGTCGGGAATAAATCCTGCACCTATTCCTTGGATCTTATGTGGACCGTGTTCTCCTCCCGAAATCACAGGAGATTCGGAAGGTTCCACGGCGATTATTTTAATAGCCGGTTTTCTTTTAGTAATAACATCCGCCACACCTGTTATTGTACCGCCAGTGCCTACACCACAAACAAAAGCATCAAGTCTTCCATCAGTTGCAGACCAAATCTCTTGAGCCGTTGTTTGTCGATGAATTTCAGGGTTGGCAGGGTTTTCAAATTGTTGTGCTATGAAGGCACCATTTGTACTGTTCACAATATCCCGAGCCTTAGCTAGAGCACCTTTCATTCCCTCTGAACCTGGTGTAAGCACCAATTCAACACCATACAAGGTAAGCAGCTGTCGTCGTTCTACTGACATCGTGTCCGGCATAGTTAAAATACAACGATAACCTCTTGTTGCTGCCACCATTGCCAAGGCTATTCCGGTATTGCCAGATGTTGATTCTACAACCGTTCCTCCAGTTTTTAGTTGACCAGATTTTTCAGCAGCTAAAATCATTGCTAGACCAATACGATCCTTAATCGAGCCTCCAGGATTCCTAGACTCAAGTTTAACAAAGATATCTGCAGAACCCTCGGGCACAATACTTTGGAGTTTAACTAAATCAGTATTACCAATTAACTGAGTAACATTATTTACACTAGACATATAGGAACCCTTAAATAATATTAATGAAAATTTATTCTAGTCTATTTACGAAGAGAAGGTTTATATATATCAAACCATGTGCCAGCTCAATCGTCACCCAATAAAAAGCCCCAGCGCCTGAAAGGGCGCTGAGGTCTTGTATTTGTGACCCTGTAAATAATTTTGTGTAACTGCCATTTGGGTTAAATGTAATCTTGCAGTCTATCTTCAAATTCAATCATAAAGTGATTCAGGGCTGATTTCCAATTCCTTATCGGCATAGTCCATTTTTTTGAGGCATCCTGAATAGCCAAATACACCACTTTTTTAGCCGAATCGTCGGTTGGAAACAACTTACGTGTTAATCAGCGCTCAATAGTTTCCAGCGATCAGCACGGGGAGTGATTACCATCTTACTGAATTTATTGGTAATTAATTATAACAAGTGACAATACGATGCTGAAACTGGTAATTCTTTAGTGCTGATTAACATTTCTATATATATCAATCACTTACAGTGTTAGCCAATTATCAAAAACTGCCTCAAACACCCCCAATATAGCTGTGCACGGTACAAACAGGGTACAAAATTGGAACAGTTAATTGCTTTAATTAACTTATCGTTATTTATTAAGTTTCAGGCCGATTCTAAAGCGCGTCATCGTATTAAGCTAAAGTAATCTTTCATGAACTTGTTATGAAGGTGAATTGAAATTTTTCACCCTAGCAGAGAGCAACAAAAGGCAAATCTACCCACCAAAATAACACTATTACTCCTCTACTGTAATTATTGTTGATTTTAAAAAGATTGCGGAGTATTCTGACAATCAATTATTGCAGTAGAGTCTTAATAGAGATTTTATGAGATAAGAGGATGCGGTAGGTGGCTGCCTACCGCAAATAGCAACAACCTAAATTCAAGAGAGGTATCACTAAATGTCAGTGTATCAAATTAATTACGATCTGCGTAAACAACGTAACTATCAATCGCTCTATGATCAAATCAAGGCCTACCCTTCTTGGTGTAGGCCACTAGAATCGTGTTGGATTATTTCAACTAATCAATCTGCATCTCAGGTAAGAGAGCATCTACGAGCAGTAATGGATGCCGATGACGGTTTACTCATTACCCAATTAAATGGTGAGGCAGCATGGTATGGTCTCGATACGCAAGTATCAAGTCATCTTAAAGACATGCTTGAAAGAAAAGCAGCATAGGATAGATAAAAAGCCACGGAAGGCCTTATTTACTAAAAGAATTTAATCTTATGATCGTAAACATTAACAAAATTGCAGACATTCGGTCTGGCTATACTTTCAGAGGCAAAGCAAAAGAGAAAAAAGGCTCTGGTATATATATGATTCAAATCAAAGATGTGCGTGATAGCACAGTTATTGATAATAGCACTTTGCTCGAAATTGAATGGCAAGCAAAGTCAAGCTTGCCGACCATTAAAACAGGAGAAATAGCCATCGTAGCAAGAGGAATGACTAATCAAGCAGCATTGATGATTGACACATGCTCAGTCATCCCTTCGAACCAGTTAATGATCATAAAAGTTATGTCGAACTTGATATCACCGGAGTATCTTTGTTGGTGGTTGAACCGTCCGGCAACGCAAAATATACTCAGTAATCAGCACACAGGGACTAGCATTCCGTCTCTGACCAAAAAAGAATTATCAATGCTAACAGTCCCAATTCCTGAACGTAGCATTCAGCAAAGAATTGTTCAGTTAAGCCGACTTCAAAATCAAGAAAAAACACTCTACCAGTGTTTAATAAAAAACAGAGAAATGATGTTGGATGGAATGTTCCAGCAGCTGCTAACAAATGGGAAAACAAATGAACGATAGCATTAATCAAGATAGTATCAACAAGGCGCTTTGGTCGGCGTGTGACACATTTAGAGGCACAATTAGTCCTGATACCTATAAAGACTTCATTCTGACCATGCTGTTCCTAAAATACATCTCAGATGTCTGGCAAGATCATTACGATGGTTACCAAGCTGAATATGGTGACGAGCCAGAATTAATCGAAGAGATGATGAAAAATGAACGCTTTGTTTTACCTAAAGGTGCCAGTTTTTATAACTTGTATGAGTCACGACATGAACCTGGTCTAGGCGAACGCATTGACCAAGCGTTACATGCTCTTGAAGAATCCAACGGTACCAAGCTACGTGATGCTAGTAAAAGCGTGTTCCAAGACATTTCTTTCAACACTGACAAGTTAGGTGAAGAAAAGCAGAAAAACACCATCCTACGTCATTTATTAGAAGATTTTGCCAGACCGGAAATGAACTTACGCCCTTCTCGCGTAGGCACATTAGATGTCATCGGTAACGGTTATGAATATCTAATCAAAAACTTTGCAGCCAGTGGCGGTCAAAAAGCTGGTGAATTTTATACGCCACCGGAAGTATCCGATCTGATTGCCGATCTGTTAGATCCTCAAGTCGGGGATAGCATTTGCGATCCTGCCTGTGGATCTGCTTCGTTACTCATGAAATGTGGTCGTAAAGTCGCCGCTAATCACGATAGCAAACACTATGCACTTTATGGGCAAGAAGCCATTGGTTCAACGTGGTCACTGGCTAAAATGAACATGTTCCTCCATGGTGAAGACAACCATAAAATCGAATGGGGCGATACTATTCGCAACCCTAAACTACTCGATCAAAACGGTAACTTGATGTTGTTTGATATTGTGACAGCGAACCCGCCATTTTCATTAGATAAATGGGGACATGATGAAGCTGAACACGACCAGTTTGGACGTTTCCGTCGAGGCATACCACCCAAAACGAAAGGTGATTATGCTTTTATTCTACACATGGTTGATACCCTCAAACCAAAAACAGGGCGTATGGGTGTTGTTGTGCCTCATGGTGTGTTATTTCGAGGCTCTAGTGAAGGTAGAATTCGTCAAAAACTCATTGAAGAAAACCTGCTTGAAGCTGTAATTGGCTTACCCGAAAAACTGTTCTACGGTACAGGAATCCCTGCCGCAATATTAGTATTCAAAAAAACCAAATCAGACAAAAAGGTTTTATTCATTGATGCCAGCCGTGAATTTAAAGCAGGCAAAAACCAAAACCTACTTACCCAAGATAATATCGACAAGATTTTAGCAACCTACACCACACGTCAAAGCGTTGATAAATATGCCTACCTAGCGACATTAGATGAGATTAAAGAAAACGACTTTAACCTCAACATCCCGCGCTATGTGGACACCTTTGAAGAGGAAGAAGAAATCGACTTAATGGCAGTACGAGCAGAACGAGAGCAGCTCAAACAGCAGCTTGTCAGTCTCGAACAACAAATGGAAGGATACCTTAAGGAGTTGGGGTATGAGTGATAAACCAATCACCACAACTCAACTGTTAAGTGTGCAGGATCAAGTTACCGAATTTTTGCTTTATACCGCACCAAATGGTGATGTAAAAGTTGAAGTGTTACTCAATAATCAAACACTGTGGCTGACACAAAAGCGTATGGCTGAATTATTTGGTGTCACCGTACCCACCATCAATGAACACTTGAAAAACATCTTCAACACGGCTGAGTTACAGGAAGATTCAGTTATTAGGAAATTCCTAACAACTGCTACTGATGGTAAGAACTACCAAACGAACTATTACAACCTAGATGCCGTTATTTCCGTGGGTTATCGTGTTAATTCAGCTCAAGCCACTCAATTTAGAATTTGGGCAACACAATTACTCAAAGAATACATCATCAAAGGCTTTGTGATGGATGATGAGCGCCTTAAAAACGGTCATTATTTTGGTGAAGACTACTTCCGCGAATTATTAGAACGTGTTCGCTCCATTCGAACCAGTGAACGTCGTATTTATCAGCAAATCACTGATATTTTTGCTGAATGTAGTATCGACTATGATCCCAAATCAAAAACAACCCAACAATTTTATGCCCATGTGCAAGATACCTTTCACTATGCCATTACAGGGCATACCGCATCAGAAATAATTTATAACAAAGCCGATGCCAGTAAACCACTTATGGGTATGATGACCTATAAAAACGCACCAAAAGGCCGTATTCTAAAATCAGACACCACTATTGGTAAAAACTACCTGACTGAAAAAGAAATTAAACAACTCGAACGTACCATTAGCGGCTTTTTTGATTATATTGAAGGCATCGTCGAACGCCGTACTAGCTTCACCATGGCAAGCTTTGCCGACAGCGTAAATAAGTTTCTGACCTTTAATGAATATAAAATACTCGAAGGTTACGGCAATATCTCACGCCAACAAGCCGAACAAAAAGCCATTGCCGAATATGACAAATTTAACAAAACCCAAGGCGTCGAATCAGATTTTGATAAACAAACTAAGGCCCTGCTTGCCAAACATAGACACAAGGATGATGCCAATGAGCAGTAATAGAGTGTTTAACTATCTTGAGGAGTTGGGTTATGGTGCCTAATGGGTGGCTTTCTACAAAATTGGGAAATATAACGACAACAGTAACTAGTGGTTCTAGAGACTGGGCGAAGTTTTATTCCGATACTGGTAGTAAATTTATTAGAATGACAAACTTACCTCGCGATGGCATTAGCTTGAAGCTTAAGGACATGAAATACGTTGATTTAGATGCAGAATCATCCGATGGTAAGCGAACATCTTTACAATACGGGGATATCTTAGTTTCTATTACCGCTGAGTTAGGAAAAATTGGCTGGGTACCTGATGGCTTTGGCAAAGCATTTATTAATCAACATACAGCACTAGTAAGAATAGCACCGAAGCAATCCGATTCAAAGTTCATTGCTTACTTACTGTCGTCACGACATTTGAACCACATCATTAATCGCATGAATGATTCTGGGGCAAAAGCGGGGCTTAATTTACCTTCTATCCGCGCCATTCCAATAAATATAGCACCTCTCCCCGAACAAAAGAAAATCGCCCAAATCCTCTCCACATGGGATAAAGCGATCACCACCACTGAACAACTACTCGTCAACAGCCAGCAGCAGAAAAAAGCCCTGATGCAACAACTGCTCACTGGCAAAAAACGCCTGCTGGACAAGAATGGGGTTAGGTTTAGTGGAGAGTGGCGACGAGTCGAACTTGGTGAGCTTTTAAACTATGAACAGCCGACTCCTTATTTAGTTAGCTCAACGGATTATTCAGATGAATACCAAACTCCCGTATTGACTGCTGGTAAAACATTTGTATTAGGACGAACAAATGAGCGATTGGGTATTTATCAGGAGAGGCTACCTTGTATCATCTTCGATGACTTTACTACCGCTAGTAAATTTGTGGATTTTCCTTTTAAAGCAAAATCAAGCGCGATGAAAATTCTCACTGCTAAAAAAGGTGTTTCAATCAAATACGTTTTTGAGTCGATGCAAATGTTGAATTATCCAATTGGCGGACATCAGCGACATTGGATTTCAATTTATTCATATCTTGTTATTAAAATGCCGAGTAATGAAGAACAACAAAAAATCGCTGAAGTACTCACCACTGCCGATAAAGAAATTGAAACCCTGCAACAGAAACTCGATGGCCTAAAACAAGAGAAAAAAGCCCTAATGCAACAGTTATTGACGGGAAAACGCAGAGTAAAAATTCATTAATTAAGGAGATATCTATGAGCAAAGGAAAAAACCAACACGTTGTAACTCACCCTGAAGGCTGGGCTGTAAAAGGCGCGGGCAACAGCAAGGCAACTAAGGTTACATCAACGCAGAAAGAAGCCATTGAGATTGCTGAAAATATTGCTCGCAATCAACAATCCGACACTAAAGTTCATGGCCGTGATGGCCAGATAAGAGCCGGAAATAGCTATGGTAATGATCCTCACCCACCAAAAGATAAAAAGTGAGGTCTATATGTCTGTTTCCGATATGTTTAAAACATTCTTAGATAACCTCAAAGTTGATAACGCGGTTCAAATTGGTCAGCGTTATGGTGAAATAACAGCAAGTCTGAATAAAAAATTCAGAGATACCGAATCAAAAGAAGCAAATACACTAAAAGTCGGTTCTTATGGGAGGTATACCGGTATCAAGGGTATTTCCGACTTAGACATGCTATACATTATGCCAAAAGGAAAATGGGATCCTTATAAGGATGGAAAACAGTCTCAGCTGCTTACAGATACTAAAGATGCTATTAAGGCTCGCTATCCTAAATCCAATGTGAGAGTTGACCGTTTGGTCGTAACGGTTACTTACACTAATTTTCACGTCGAAGTGCAGCCTGTTTTCGAAGAGTTTGACGATGATGGCAACAGTTATTTCAAATTTCCAGACACATCCAATGGTGGTAGTTGGAAAAATACAAAGCCACGTCAAGAAATACGGGCAATAAAAGACTTAAATGAAGAAAAAAATAGAAATTTACGGCTGCTTTGCAAAATGGCAAGAGCTTGGAAGAATAAACATGGTGTTGGGATGGGAGGACTGCTGATTGATACTCTTGCATATAACTTCATGAAAACCACCTCGTATTACGATGATAAAAGCTACTTGTATTTTGATTTTCTTAGTTGTGACTTTTTTAAATTTCTATCTGAAGAGCAAGACAAAGAACATTACAAAGCTCCAGGAAGTAATCAAAATGTAAAGGTCAAAAAGAAATTTCAGAAAAAAGCCAAAGAAGCCTATGACTTATGCTTGAAAGCGATCGAAGCTGAGAATACTGATGGAGTTAATGACAAATGGAAGAAAGTGTATGGTCGTAACTTTCCTGTTAACCAGGTTGTTGAAGAAGCCAAAAACCAAGCAGCAAGCGGATGGATAAATACAGAAGAGTTCATCGAGGACCGTTACCCTGTTGATATTCGTTATAACATTAGTCTGGACTGTGATGTTTCACAAAATGGTTTTCGAGAAAATTCTTTATGGAATATATTAGCTAGAAAACTTCCTCTTCAAGCTAATAAGACATTGTTATTTAAAGTCGTAGATTCTGATGTGCCAAAACCATTTACCTTGAAATGGAAAATTCTCAATAGAGGTGCTGAAGCTGAAAGACGTGATCAAATTCGAGGTCAAATAGAAATTGATGCCGGCCACAAAAATAAAAAAGAAACTACTCTTTTCAAGGGTGAACACATGGCCGAATGTTATGCGATAAAAGATGATGTAGTAGTAGCTAAAGCACGAATTGATGTGCCAATTCAATAGGAATGAAATATGAATAAAGATGATCTGCTAAAACATATTACAGAGACTGCTTATAACGTTGGTTTTGGAGCGAAGAAACATTTTGCAACATACGATATAGTTGCAAAAGCGCCAGGATTAATTAGTTTTTTCTCGCTAGCTTTTGGTATCTATGCTCTAATTATTGATAGCCTAGGCATAAAGTTTTTTTCTGCAACGTTGATCATTCTCGGCGTAATCGGTTTATATATTTCATTTTATGATTCAAAAAAGTTTGAGTATGCAGAAAAAGGCCAACAGTTAACTGACCTTTTTAATGATTTAAAGCGATTGTATGGTGCTGTGAAAGCCGCACCTGAGGTCACTGAAGAACACCTAAATAAACTTGAAGTCATAGAGCAAGCCTATACAAAAGTAAGTAGCTTCCAACAAATTATGTTTAGTAATTGGTATGCACATTACAAGTTTTTTTGGGAACAGCAAATTGGTTGGCTAGAAGAGCAGAAGACATTCTGTTTTCTTCGCGATAAGTTACCGCTTTCGCTTTCACTTTTTCTAATCACCTTACTAGTGTTGGCTGTTGCCTGGTCTCAGGATTTAATTCAATACGTTTGCATCATATCAACGTAGTAATGCTGACTATTATCAAAATGACAAAGAAATTGAACACCCTTTTTTCTGCCAGCAATGCCCTATGTAAATGGTTAAAGTCTGATTTTCCTAGGCTGCCAAGTAGTGATGGAAAACAAATTGGTACTCAGTCCTTAGTGACGAATGCGGAAACTATTTCATGGCAGTGTCATGTCATTTTTACGGATAGTTGGCGTGAGCGTGCGACGGTGATTGCTGTTGAAGCCAAAAGCCGATTTACCTTGTTGATACCGTTTGATGTGATGCCCACTCAGGAAAAACTAGAACAACTTATTTGTGAACAATGGGCCAATGAGTTGGTTGGATTATTATTGAAGCAAGGTGAGATTGAACGATGTCAGGTGGCTGGTATTTTTAATCTATTTCATCAACGTGTTCAGAATGTTCAATGGTTTAGAAATATGGATCTAAGTGTCAATGGCCATGTCAGTGATGCGGAACAATGGGTTAAACAAACGCTGTCTGGTCGAGGGCTCGATGCTTTAGATGATGATTTGGCAGCAGAACTTGCGTGGCATATCAATACCCAAGAAAAACAGGCTAAAGATAGTCTGGGGAATAAGCGACGGTTTTACCCGCCGGCTTTATTTATTGAAGATGGCGTGTCTCGGTTTGTTAATGAGAGTATTAATCAGCATACGATACTCAGCAGATCGGACAAGATTATTTCTATGGCTGATTTTTTGGAGCGTAAAAAGCGATGATAAAATCATGGTTTGACTTACGATGTCTTTACTTGAAAAACATGTTCAACATAGCCGCCACGCTTAGTACTCGTATGAGCAACGCGCAACCTTGGCGGTTTTTTCATTTCTGTTATTATGACTATCACCTTGTGGTTGGAAGTTACAATGAACAAGAAGCCGTTTTAAGTGATTGCAAATTTTTTATGACGCGGGTATATTTGTTGTTAACAACACCCGCAACGCCTCTGATTAAAGCGTACCAGTGCGGGTTTTTTTATGCCTGATCCTAGGTCATTCTGCAAGCATCCCCTTGAATACTCGGAACTCATTGAAAAGCTGTTATCAAAAGGCTTAACGCTTGACGATCCTACCCGAATAGAACAACACCTCAAAAACATCGGCTACTACAGGTTAGTCGGGTATGGATTACCTTTTGAACAGTATTCCGATACTAACAAACGTTTAGGCATCTATAATGGTGGCACGGAATTCGATCAGCTATTAAACGCTTATAGTGTAGATCGGAAACTTCGAATATTACTCCTGAGCGCCCTAGAGCGTATTGAAGTCGCGGTACGTAATACGATTAATCATACTATGAGCTGCAAATACCAGTCGGCACACTGGTTTGTTGATAATTCACTATTTAAAGAAAGTGAGACCTTTAAGCATTCTGGCTTTTTACGAGAAATTGATAGAAGTTCAGGTAAAAAAGCTCCTGCTGGTAGTGATCGTGAACAACGTCGTGAGGCCTTTATACATCACTACTACAATGAGTATGACACGCCAGAATATCCGCCTGCTTGGATGGTAGCGGAAGTTCTGCCTCTTGGAAGCTGGTCAAAAGTTTATGAGCACTTAGCTGTGAGTAAAGATCGTAAACTGATTTCTAAAGAATATGATCTGTCACCGGCAACACTTCAATCATGGTTGCATTCATTGACCTTTCTTAGAAATGTATGTGCTCATCATGGTCGGTTGTTTGGCCGAAAATTGCCTCTAACTCCGAATAAAGCTAAAAGCCTCCCTATGACGAATGACAAATTTTTATATAATTTTGTGTGTGTAGCGTGGTATATGTTGGAAGCACTCTCCCCTAATAGTAGGTGGTTAGAGGAGTTTCATGATGAGCTAAGTGAACTCACTAGCGATAGTATGCATTTTGGTTTTGAGTCTAATTGGCTAGAACAGCCATTTTGGTTGGCATAGGGATTTGATATGAGTGAATACACACCTAAATTTCAAGAAGAATACAGTGCCAAGCTACCCGCACTCACATTACTGACCAATCTCGGCTGGTCATTTCTATCGCCCGAACAGGCATTAGTTGCACGGTCAAACAAAACCAGTGAAGTAGTCTTAGCTGATGTATTACGAACTGAACTTAAAAAACGTCGCTTTACCTTTTCTGGTCAGAATTATCCATTATCCGATAAAGCCATTGATAACATCTTATCTGAGCTATGTACCCCTGCATTAAATGAAGGGCTTAATATGGCCAATGAACGGCTTTATAATCATTTGCTTTATGGCATCTCAGTCACTGAATTTATCGATGGAAAAAAGGCGAACCCAACCATTGCTTTGATTGATTGGCAAGATGTCAGTAATAACAGTTTTCTTTTCACGGAAGAATTTACGGTATTGCGTAGTAACGGCATTGATAATCGTCGCCCTGACATAGTGTGTTTTATCAATGGACTGCCTGTAGTCGTGATTGAGGCTAAACGTCCAGATGGTCATAGCAATAAAGGTCCCACTATTGAGGAAGGTGTATCTCAGAACCTTCGCAATCAACGTAATGATGAGCTTCCTCATTTATTTGCTTACAGCCAGTTGTTATTGTCGATCAATGGTACGGATGGTCGTTATGCTACCCAAGGCACGCCATCTAAGTTTTGGGCAATATGGCGGGAAGAAGATATTGTTGAAGCTCAGATGTTGGTCATTAAAAATAAACGCCTCAATGATGAACAAAAAAACAACTTGTTTGCCCATCGCCAACCAGCAGATCGAACTTGGTATGAAACATTGATAGCCGGTGGTGATTTAGCACTAACGAGGCAAGACCGATTACTCATCAGCTTGTTATCGCCCGAACGTATTCTTGAAATGATTCGCTATTACACCTTGTTTGATAGCAAAATCGGCAAGATTGTCGCTCGCTACCAACAAGTATTTGGTATTAAACGTCTGATCGAACGTATTAATACTAAAAACCATCAGGGCGGCCGTGAAGGCGGTGTTATTTGGCACACTACAGGGTCAGGCAAGTCTTTCACCATGGTGTTTCTATCCAAAGTGTTGATATTGCATGACACACTAAAACAATGCCGTATTGTCGTAGTAACCGACCGCGTTGATTTGGAAAATCAACTGAGTCGAACATTTCGCTCTAGTGGCGAGTTAGCCAGTAAAAAAGACAAAGAAGCGGCTATGGCGACATCAGGCCGTCGATTGGCTACTCAGATTGGTCATGGTAATGAACGAATTATATTTTCACTGATCCAGAAATTTAATACCGCCACCAAAATACCTGAATGTCATAACGACAGTGCTGACATGATTGTATTGATTGATGAAGGTCATCGAAGTCAGGGGGGCGAGAATCATATTCGTATGCGTCAGATGTTACCCAATGCCGCGTTTGTTGCCTTTACTGGTACTCCGTTACTTAAAGATGATAAAACCGAGAATAAATTTGGCAAGATAGTTCATGCCTACACCATGCAGCGTGCGGTTGAAGACGGTGCAGTAACGCCTTTATTGTATGAAGAACGAATTCCTGATCTTGAGGTTAATGAACGTGCGATTGATAGCTGGTTTGAGCGAATTACTGAAGGGTTAACAGACGATCAGAAAACCGATCTAAAACGAAAGTTTTCCAAACGTGGCCAGGTGTATAGCTCAGAAGATCGCATTCGCTTGATTGCCTATGATATTGCTTATCATTTTGACAAAAATATCGATGAAGGACTTAAAGGTCAATTAGCGTGTGACAGTAAAGTATCTGCCATTAAATATAAGAAGTATTTAGATGAAGCGGGCTTATTTGAAAGTGCAGTGGTGATGAGCCCTCCTGATTCACGGGAAGGTAATATTTCCGTTGATGAAGAAGATACCCCTGAAGTAACGAAGTGGTGGAAAGAACATGTCGGCAATCAAGATGAACAAAGCTACACTAAACAGTTGATCGAACGCTTTGAAAAGGATGACAAACTCAAAATATTGATTGTGGTTGATAAGCTTCTGACAGGCTTTGATGAGCCTAGAAATGCCGTGCTTTATATCGACAAACCGCTTAAAGAACATAATCTGATTCAAGCCATCGCTAGGGTCAATCGTCTGCATCCTAAGAAACAGTTTGGCCTATTGATTGATTACCGTGGCATTTTATCTGAACTCGATACCACCATTGCTAAATACCAAGATTTAGCCTCACGTACCCAAGGTGGTTATGATGTAAATGATATTGCTGGTCTTTATCATCAAATGAGTACGGAATATAAACGCCTACCGCAGTTATATAAAACACTGTGGGCGATATTTAGTCATGTCAAAAACAAAAATGACATTGAGCAACTACGCCAGGTATTAGTGCCCCGCACTGAAATGCGAGATGGTGAATTAGTCGATATCAATCAAAAAGTGCGTGATGATTTTTATGAGGCATTGACGGCGTTTACGACATACTTAAAAGTCGCCCTGCAATCAGCCACATTCTATGAGGATAAAAGCTTCTCAGATGACGATAGAAAGCATTACAAGGAAACGGTTAAACAGTTTTCCAGCCTGCGCCAATTAGCTAAACGTGATGCGGGTGAAACTGTGGATTATGATGAATATGCTGAGCAAGTCAGAAAGCTGATGGATAAACATGTTGTTGGCGTGGAGGTGCGTGATCCTGAAGGTGTGTATGAAGTGGGTAAAATGGGTAAACAAAAACCAGCCAACTGGAGTGATGACAAAACACGCAATGAAACCGACATCATTCGAACGCGTGTCACTCGTACCATTGAACAACAATTGCGTGATGATCCCTATGCACAAGAAGCCTTTTCAACGTTATTACTGCAAGCGATAGAAGAAGCCGAAGCTTTATTTGAACATCCTATGAAACAGTTCATGCTGTTCCATGAGTTTGAGCAACAGGTGGAAGAACGACGGCTTGATGTTATACCTAATGCATTTAACGGTAATCACCATGCTCAAGGCTACTTTGGTGTATTTAAGAAAGTATTACCTACTGTGTTTGAAACGACTGATCAGCAAGTGCAAGATAAATGGGTGAAACTGGCATTTTCAGTCGATAACCTAGTTGAAAAAGCGGTGGCTGAACATTCCATTAACCCACAGAACATCGAATCTGAAATCCGTAAAAAGTTATTGCCGATGATGTTTGCTGAAAGCAAAGCTATTGGTTACGGCATGGATCAAGCCAAAGCAGTAGTGGAATATGTCGTGCAAATCACCCGCGTTGGTTTGTCTGGAAACTGATCAATAGATGAACGTAAAAATTCAGCCACAATTCACAAGGCATCAATCAGACAAGCAGCCTTATCAATTTAGTTATGGTGATGACCTGATTGGTTTCGAACGCGTTGATCGTAAAAATGATGCTAGGCGGATCTTAATAAAAGTTCATCCTGATTGCAGAGTGATTGTGCAAGCACCTAGTGATGCTAGCGATGAGGATGTTATGCAGGCGGTCAAAAAACGTAGCCGCTGGATTTCAAGCAAGCTGGATACGTTTAGAGCTCAGCTTTCTGATGTAAGGCCAAGGCAGTACATCAGTGGTGAAAGTCATTATTATCTGGGCAGGCAACACATGCTCAAGGTTGAAGTAAAATCAGACCAGAAGCCTCAAGTGAAATTACTACGTGGCAGGCTTGAAGTGACCGTCAAAAAACACGAACCAAGCAAAGTTAAAGACTTATTAAATGACTGGTATAAAAGTCGTGCACAAGAAGTATTTCAACGACGACTAACGGCTGTAATGGATAAAACCTTGTGGGTGAAAGAAAAACCACCAATACGAATTCTAACGATGCAAACACAATGGGGAAGCTGTTCGATAAATGGACTGTTAACGCTTAATCCGCATCTAGTCAAGGCGCCCCGCGAGTGTGTTGATTACGTTATTCTGCATGAGCTGTGTCATTTGGTTGAACACAACCACAGTGAGTACTTTTATCGATTGATAAGCAAAGTGATGCCTGAGTGGGGAAAACACAAGCAGCGACTGGATAATATGGCGGGGCTTGTTCTGCCCAACTAGGAATATAAGGATATTTTTTTATGAATGAGACGAATTATAAACTTGCGCACACAATAGCCACTGTAAACTACCATAAAGTGGCAGATCTTCTTCCTAAGAAGATTATCCAAAAAGAAGAAAGATTGTTACAGAAATTTACTAACAGTAAAGGTAGTGTCAGCCGCTGATCGACATGGAGAGCGAAGCGAGGTCGATTAGTCGCCAGTAGGCAACGCGTTTTTGCATTTTCGTAATAGAGAGCGTTAGCGAACAGTGGAGAATAATGTTAGAAAAGGCTTTTTGTTGCCGTAGAGTCATTG
>JAGXHJ010000007.1 GCA_024636315.1 Methylophaga sp. | reverse complement strand
GCGGATTGCTCTACAGAGCAATGTGCAAGTCGACATGGACGCAGGACGGCTGGTGAATTATTAACCGTCACGTACTCCTCAGCAAAAAGGGCGACTTGGATGTCCCGTTTTTGTATCCTGGGGATCGTGACTCGCTTGTTGTTAGCAATATTATTACTAATCTAATATGCATATTTCGCGGTTGCAGGACAATATAAAAAATATAGGATGATTTTAGTTAACATCAAAAGTTCACTTTTCCATGACCTCTTTATCAAATAAGACCTAAAATCTATTATTCTATGTATAACCCGCTCTGGTATGATCAGTGGTTTTTATAACGGTATCTACTCATGGCCAGCGACAGCTTTTCTTCACTTTCAATATCGGCCGAACAGATAGCCAACTTAGAGTCACTTGGTTATAAAAAAATGACACCGATCCAAGCACAAAGTTTACCGCATGTACTTAAGGGTAAGGATTTGATTGCTAAGGCAAAAACGGGTAGTGGTAAGACTGCCGCTTTTGGTATTGGCATCATAAATCATATTAATCCCCGCTTTTTTGGTGTGCAAGCTTTAGTGATTTGCCCAACCCGTGAATTGGCTGATCAGGTGGGTAAAGAAATCCGCAGATTAGCGCGTGCAGTGCCTAATATCAAATTGGTATTACTATGTGGTGGTAAACCTTTAGGCCCACAAATTGGCTCACTTGAACATGGTGCACATATCGTGGTGGGTACGCCTGGTCGTCTACAAGATCACCTTACCAAAAGCACGCTTAAACTTGATGGTTTAAAAGCCCTTGTGTTGGATGAAGCTGATCGCATGTTGGATATGGGTTTTGCTGAAGTTATGGAAGATATCATTTCGTACACGCCTAAATCTCGCCAGACTATGCTGTTTTCAGCTACCTATCCAGACACTATTAAGCAGATGAGTCGCTCGATACAGCGCGATCCTGTGACGGTGACTGTTGAATCTGAACATAAAGAAAGCGTAATTGAACAGTTGTTTTATGAAGTAAAAAAACATGAACGCAATAGCACCTTATTAGCTTTATTTGAGCATTACAAACCAGAAACTACCATCGTATTTTGTCACACTAAAGTTCAATGTGATGAAGTTGCCAGTATGCTACGAGATAATAAGATTGAAGCATTGGCAATTCATGGTGATCTTGACCAACGTGAACGCGATAAAGTCTTAGTACGTTTTTCTAATAATAGTTGTTCAGTATTAGTGGCAACCGATGTCGCGGCACGAGGCTTGGATATTAAAGCGTTAGAAGCGGTTATTAACTATGAATTACCACGCGATCCTGAAATTTTTATCCATCGTATTGGTCGTACAGGACGAGCAGGTGAAACAGGTTTGGCATTGAGTATTTATACGCCTTCAGACGTAATGCGTTTGAATGCGATTGAAAAATATCAGAAAAAACCGTGTGTCTCCGATGTACCAGAATCACTCGATCGTGATCCTAGTTTTACCTTAGTGCCACCGATGGTGACGATTCAATTAGATGGTGGACGTAAGAGTAAAATTCGCCCTGGTGATATTTTGGGTGCATTGACTGGTGATGCTGGTTTGGAAGGCTCACAAATCGGCAAAATTGATATTTTTGATATGTCGAGTTATGTCGCCGTTGAGCGTGATGCCGCTCGACAAGTTCTCAGTTACTTAGCTGACGGCAAGATCAAAGGTCGCGCAGTACGGGCACGTAAAGTTCGATAAATATTGAGACCGTGCATGTGTCTTTATATTTACTGTCGTTACGAAGAAATATGATGTATGCAAAGCGCTCTATTTAAAAAAATAATATAGATTAGAAGTGAAGAGGCTTAGATTTTGGCAGTAACAGAATATGCAATTGGACAACGTTGGGTCAGCAATGGTGAAGCTGAACTTGGCTTAGGTATTATTAAAGATAATTCAGGTCGCCGTATTGAAGTGAGTTTTCCTGCCGCCGGAGAACAACGTACTTATGCCGCTGAAAATGCGCCTTTAAGCCGTGTTGTTTATCCGGTCGGTGATCGCGTCAAAACGGATGAAGATGTCAGCTTTATTATTACTGCACGTCACGATATTAACGGTTGTTATATTTATCAAGGTGATGATGATCTTGGCAATGAAATCAGTATTCATGAAATGGATCTGAATAGTTTTGTTCAGTTCAGTCAACCGCAAGATCGATTGTTTGCAGGTCAAATCGATAAAAATCGACAGTTTGAATTACGGATGGCAACGTTAGCCCATCAGCACCAACTACAACAAACGCCTGTGTTTGGTCTGATGGGAGCACGTGTTCAGTTATTACCTCATCAAATTTATATTGCCCATCAAGTATCACAACGTCATGCCCCACGGGTATTGTTAGCGGACGAAGTCGGCTTAGGTAAAACAATTGAAGCAGGTTTGATCTTGCATCAACAATTGATTACGGGTCGTACACAACGTGCCTTAATTGTTGTGCCTGATAGTTTGGTGCATCAATGGTTAGTTGAAATGTTACGCCGCTTTAATTTGTCTTTCACTATTATGGATGACGAACGCTATTCAGCTATTCTTGAATCAAATGAAGGCAACCCTTTTGAAAGTGCACAGTTGGTCTTGTGTAGTTTATCTTCGTTAACATTCAATGAAGCTATGTACGACGATGCTCTGCAAGCCTCTTGGGATATGATGATTGTTGATGAGGCGCATCATTTACAATGGAATGAGCAACAGGCAAGTACGGAATATCAGTGCATCGAAGGCTTAGCACGTGAAGTTGCTGGTTTACTATTGTTGACGGCGACGCCTGAACAATTAGGTGTTGAAAGCCATTTTGCACGTTTACGTTTGTTAGATCCCGATCGTTATTTTGATTTAGCTAAATTCCGACAACAAGAAGCCGAATACCAACCCGTTAGTGAGTTAGTCAATCAATTATTGGCTGATGATGCACAACAATCATTAAAATCGTTACAGACAACGATTGAGCAATACCTTGGCCAAGCGGGTTATATAGCCTTAAAAAATGCTGATGATTTTGTGTCGGCGAGAGAGCAAGCGATTAGTGATCTGTTGGATCGTCACGGTACAGGGCGAATTTTATTCAGAAATACCCGTGATGTGGTTGAAGGGTTTCCTGAAAGGCATCTCCATGCTTATCCCTTAGTTGCACCAAATGAGTATACCGCTGAGCAAGAAGAGGCTGATGTTCTGGCTCTTATTCAGGCTGAACGCATTTTGGGCGATGATTGGCTTAAAACAGATACTCGGGTAACGTGGTTAGCTGAATGGTTAAATGAGCATAAATTAGACAAGGTCTTAGTGATTTGTGCTCAAGCAGAAACTGCACAAACTTTAGAAGTTTATTTGCGAATCAACAAAGGCTTTCGTAGTTCAGTTTTTCATGAAGGTTTAAGTTTGGTTCATCGTGATCGTGCCGCTGCTTATTTCGCTGATGAAGAAGAGGGCGCCCAAGTAATGATCTGCTCTGAAATTGGTAGTGAAGGTCGTAACTTCCAGTTTTCTCATCACTTAGTATTATTTGATCTGCCATTGAATCCTGACTTATTAGAACAACGGATCGGCCGATTAGATCGCATTGGTCAACATCACAATGTACAAATTCATGTTCCTTATTATGAAGACTCTGCACAAGACGTATTGTTGAAATGGTATCACCAAGGTTTGAATGCTTTTGAGCAGGTATTTTCTGCAGGTAGTGCTATTAAACAAGCGGTTAATGAATCCTTAGAAAAGTGTTTATTGCACGCTGATGATGAGCAAGAAATTTCTAACCTTATTGAAGAAACTCAAAAGCTTACAGCGGAAACCTTGGAAATACTTCAACAAGGACGTGACAGGCTATTAGAGCTTAATTCCTGTGATTTGCCGGTAGCTAATGAGTTGGTTGCTGATCTCAATGTAGCCAGTAATACGCTGGAATTAGCATCATATATGGATAAAATATTTGATGAATATGGTGTTGAACAACAAATACATAGTGCCGACAGTATCATTCTAGAACCAGGCAATCATATGGTTGAACATCAATTTCCTGGCTTGCCAGAAGATGGTCTTACTGCTACCTATAAACGTCATCGTGCACTAGTTCGAGAAGACATGGCATTTTTGAGCTGGGAGCATCCGATGGTGCTTGGCAGTTTAGATATGATCATCAATAGTGATTTTGGTAATAGTGCATTTTGTACACTTGAAAATGATGATTTACCCGCTGGCACCTTATTATTAGAAGCCATCTTCACCATGAAGTGCCCAGCTCCACGTTCATTGCAAGTGGGTCGCTATCTTAATCATTCTTATCTACGTATTGTGGCAGATGAACACGGTCGAGATTTTAATGAGCTGTTAACAGAAACTATATTCAATGATGCGGCGGGTCGTATTCCACGGGTAACGGCACAAGAACTGGTTCGACACGCACGACCTAAAATTACAGAATTGATCATTCAGGCTCAGCAATTGGCGGTAACAAAACAACAACTGATTATTGAGCAAGCCATCAGTACCATGCATCGATCACTTCAACCAGAACAAGATCGTTTAACGGCGCTAGCAACCGTGAACTCGACTATTCGTCCTGAAGAGATTGCCTATATCGAACAATCACAACAATTATTAGTAGATTATTTACAATCGGCACAACTAAGTCTGGATGCTGTTCGCGTAGCAATTGTAACTCAAGGCTAAGCATTAAAGATCTTTGAGAGTAGGGTGAATGCCATTAACGATTTAAAGATAGTGGTAATCGTAAACTAAATAAAGTATTTAGGTAGCTATGCTAGAAAAAGCATATCTAGATGGAGTTACAAAATTAAATGTTGAGAATCAATATTTCCATTGCGGTGATTGTTGCCACCGTTACTTATGGCTTATGGGCTTATGTTAATAGGCCCGAAGTTGAACCTATGTGGCCAGAAATAATTCAGGGATTTTCATTTTCGCCGATGCGTGAAGAGAATGATCCAACGAAAAACTTATTGCCCACTGTTGATCAAGTTGAGCAAGATATAGCACTATTGGCAGGCAAAACACATTCTATTCGTACTTATACGGTAGCTGGCCCATTAGCATCTGTTCCTGCTTTAGCTAAAAAACATGATCTAAATGTGGCGTTAGGTGGTTGGATAGACGATCGCTTAGACCAAAATCTAATTGAAATACACAAGCTGATAGCGATTGCAGATACACATCGTGACAATGTGGTGCGAGTCATATTGGGTAATGAGGTCATACTCAGAAATGACATACCGATTAAGCAGATGGCAGAATATTTAGATCGTGCTCGGGCTAAATTAACGATGCCTGTTAGTACCGCTGAACCTTGGCATATCTGGGTTGCTCACCCTGAATTAGCGGAACATGTCGACTTTATCGCTGTACATATGTTGCCATACTGGGAAGGTATCGAGAATGATAAAGCGGTAGATTATATCGATGAGCACATGCTGAAATTGCAACAATTATTTCCAGATAAACCCATTGTTATTGCTGAGGTTGGCTGGCCTAGTAATGGCCGCACGCGAAAATTAGCTACTGCCGATGAAGCTGAGCAAGCAAAATTTTTACGCCGATTTTTAGAAAGAGCAGCACAAAAAAATTATACTTATTACGTCATGGAAGCCTTCGATCAGCCGTGGAAGCGAACTAACGAAGGATCTGTCGGTGCTTATTGGGGCGTTTATGATGCCCAACGGAATGCTAAGTTTGAATTTATAAAACCGATTATTGGTTTACCAGAATGGCAGACATTGGCCATACTGTCAGTTATTATCGCCGCTATTATTTTTGCCTTATTACTGCGTGATTCGAGTAGCTTGAATCGACGTGGACGTAGCTTTTTGGCTCTGGTCGCTTTTGTATTGACAACCGCCGTGGTGTGGATTGTTTACGATTATTCTCGGCAATATATGACGATTGAGTCAGTGATGGTGGGCGTGGTGATGCTGTTCGCCATGCTCGGTGTAATCATGGTACTACTTATTGAAGCACATGAGTGGGCTGAAACCGTATGGGTTAAAGGTCGCCGTCGTGATTTAATCTCGATTGATATGAGTGATGATGAGCTACCTATGGTATCAATTCATGTACCTGCTTATAACGAACCACCTGATATGTTAATGGCCACATTAAATGCCTTAGCAGCGTTGGATTACCCTCGTTATGAAGTTATCGTCATCGATAACAACACTAAAGATGAAGCCGTTTGGAAACCTGTACAAGAACATTGTGCTGTTCTGGGTGATAAGTTTCGCTTTTTTCATAAATCACCCTTAGCAGGATTTAAAGCAGGAGCACTTAATTTTGCCTTGTCAGAAACCGCTCCAGAGGCGACTATTGTCGCGGTAATTGATAGTGATTATTGTGTAGAACCATCTTGGCTACGAGATCTAGTGCCTCAATTTAACCATCCAAATGTCGCTATTGTTCAAGCGCCCCAAGATTATAGTGATGCTTCTGAAAATGTCTTTAAAGCCATTTGTTTTGCTGAATATCGCGGCTTTTTCCATATCGGCATGGTTACTCGTAACGAGCGTAATGCCATTATTCAACATGGCACGATGACTATGGTACGCCGGTCTTCTTTAGAAGAAGTCGGTGGCTGGAGTGAAAAAACCATTACCGAAGATGCCGAACTGGGTTTGATGATTTTTTCAGCGGGTTATCAAGCGGTTTATACTTCGAAGAGCTATGGCAAGGGTTTAATGCCAGATAGTTTTCTTGATTATAAAACCCAACGTTTCCGTTGGGCCTATGGTGCAATGCAGATTTTACGTCATCACGCAAAAGGTTTGAGAGGGAAAACGCCGACTAAATTAACGGCAGGGCAACGTTATCACTTTGTAGCTGGTTGGTTACCTTGGATGGCGGACGGCATCAATATCGTATTTAATTTTGCCGCCTTAGCGTGGTCAATTGCCATGATCACCATGCCTACACAAATCGACCCACCTTTAGTGATATTCTCAATTTTACCACTGAGTCTTTTTATCTTTAAAATCGCCAAAGTAATTTACCTTTACCATGGCGTTAAAATTGTCGGGTCAGTAAGGGAAACCTTTGCAGCTGCGCTATCAGGACTGGCCTTATCACATACCATTGCCAAGGCTATGTGGTTAGGTTTGTTTACTGATGGTCGGCCATTTGTACGTACGCCAAAAATGGAACAATCGGTTGCTCTATTCAAAGCGATTGCCTCAGCATCTGAAGAAACCTTATTTATGTTGGCGCTGTGGTTGGCTGCCGCCGTTATTTATTTCCATGCACCAGTGGAAACATGGGATATGGTGTTGTGGATAATAGTTCTACTTGTACAATCTTTACCCTATTTTTCTGCATTATGTCTGTCAATAATTAGTGCCTTTCCGAACCTAAGCGCTAGGATAGTGACCGGTAAACGGGGAAAGTGAGTTACAGCAACACAACTTACTAGATAATCCTTTCACCATAGTGGAAGGAACATTAGGATAACAACGTTATGTCTTCTAATAAATTTTTAGAAGGCAATAACGGGTTCAAACTTAGTGGTGAATACCTAGATATTTTGAAAATCATTTTTGCCGCTACAACTGAACTATAAACTTGCATAAAGGTCTTTAAACGCAATACTAATAATATTGCTTTGTTAGCTAGTGCTCTAGGAGAAATAAGTTGCTAAAACGTGTTGTATATCCGCTGGTGATTGTTTTGGTCGCCATAGCCACATTTATGGGTTTGAAACAAAGTAAGCCAGAAAAAGTGGTTATTGAGCAACCTGAAAAAATCTGGCGGGTAAACACCGTACCGGTCAATATTCAGCAGATATCTCCTGAAATAACACTCTATGGCCGTGTTGAAACACCTAGAAACGCTACATTGAAATCGGCATTGGTTGCTGATGTATTATCGATTGAAGTATTGGAAGGGGCAGAAGTTGTAGCTGGACAATTACTTCTGACATTAGATGATACTGATATGCAATTATCCGTGTTACAACGTCAGGCTGACTTGGCTGAAATTGAAGCTCTAATGGCGGGTGAAAATCAACGTTATAAACGTGATCAAAGCTTATTAGAACAACAAACATCGTTATTAAAATTGGCTGATAATGCTGTCAATAGATCTAAAAAACTAGAACAATCCCGTTTAGCTTCACAAGCAACCTTAGATGATGCGCAAGCAACCAAGCAACGCCAATTGGTAACACTCAAAGGATTGAACTTTGACATCGCTGAACACCCAGCAAGACAGGCACAATTACAAGCCCAATTTAAACGTGCTCAGGCCTTAGTAAAACAAGCTGAAGTAGATCTTGAGCGCACCAAAATTAAAGCACCATTTTCCGGCCGTATTTCGCAGCTTAGTGTTTCTATTGGCGATCGGGTGCGTGCGGGCGACACGTTAATTTCTCTTTATGATCTAGATAATCTTGAAGTTAGAGCCCAAATACCAGGCCGATATATTGACCAGGTTAATGAGATGATGAACCACAGTGAGGTCCTTGAGGCTAAAGCTTCGCTTAACAATAATTCACTCGCTTTTAAATTAGAACGTTTATCTGGGGAAGTAAAAGTCGATAGTGGCGGTATTGATGGCTTGTTTAGCATTTCGGGTAACAAGTATGCGATTGCTTTAGGTACCTTTATCGAACTCAAATTAAAACTAGCACAGCAAAATGAAGTAGTCGCATTACCGTTTAATGCTTTGTATGGCCTAGATCATGTTTATCGTCTTAAAGATGGCTATTTACAATCGGTAAGCATTGAAAGGATAGGTGAATCCACCAATGAGCAGGGACAAAAACAGTTACTGCTACGAAGTCAGGATTTACGTCAAGGCGATCAAATTGTCAGTACTCAATTACCTAATGCTATTACTGGTCTAAGAGTTGAGGCATTAAGTGAGTAATCAACATCGTGATTTTATAGCGATATTTGCTCAGCATAAGGTTGCAGCTAATTTGTTAATGATCATCATGATCATGGCTGGACTATTGTCATTATCGAAGTTGAATACGCAGTTTTTTCCCACCTTTGCTTTAGATATAGTAACGGTTGCAGTTGAATGGCGTGGTGCGAGTGCTGAAGATGTTGAAGATTCAATCTCAAGTCGTGTCGAACAAGAACTACGTACGGTCGATTATGTCGATAAAATGACTTCTACCTCATCGTATGGCATGGCAGTGGTGACGCTTGAATTTGCCGAAGGCACCGACATGGGGAAGGCGCTTGATCAGGTTAAAGCTCAAGTTGACCAGCTCCGTAATCTGCCGAGTGATTCTGAAAGGCCTAAAGTTAGTTTAGTAACCCGTTATGAAAGTGTTGCCAGTCTTATGGTGACAACCGACGGTAAACTAGAAGAATTACGATATTTGGTGCATCAAATTGAACATGACTTGCTAGATCGTGGTATTTCACGTGTCAGCATTACTGGTTTACCAGAAGAAGAAATCGCGATCCAGTTGAGTACCAAACAGCTAGAATCTATGGGCCTTAGTCTAGAAAATGTTAGTCAACGCGTTGCAGAATTAAGCCGCGATTTACCCGCGGGTGAAATTGGCAACGATGACACCGCAAAACAATTACGTAGTTTAGATAAACGACGTGATGCCCAAGGCTTTTCTCAATTAGCAATTCAAACAGATTACAGCGGGCGATTAATATTATTAGATGATGTGGCTGAGGTTGAACGTCGACCAAGACGGAAACAAGTTAATGTGTTTTATCAGGGAAAACCAGCCGTAGAAATAGCCTTACAACGTACAGAAAATGCAGATTCACTGAAGTCTGCAGACATTCTCGACAAATGGCTGGCAGATAATGAGTCTCAATTACCGAAAGGGGTCGATGTCAAAGTCTACGATGCCAGCTGGGAACTGATTAAAGAACGGATGGATTTGTTGGTCAAGAACGGGCTAGGCGGTTTAGTACTGGTTATTGGCATCTTGTTTTTATTTCTACAAGGTCGTGTTGCCATTTGGGTAGCGGTCGGTATTCCCGTGTCATTTATGGCAACGTTAATGATCATGTATTTGTTCGGCGGTAGCATTAATATGATCAGCCTATTTGGTTTGATCATGGCGCTAGGGATAATAGTTGATGATGCGATTGTAGTGGGTGAAGATGCATTGTCGCATTACCAGAGTGGTGAGAACTCACTAACGGCGGCAGAGGGAGGGGCGCGACGAATGTTAGCCCCCGTTATTTCGTCATCATTGACGACTATTTCCTCTTTTCTACCACTAATGATGATTGGCGGAACTATGGGTAATATATTGTTTGATATACCTTTTGTTGTCATCTGCGTCATTATCGCATCCTTGTTTGAGAGTTTTTTGATTTTACCTGGCCACTTGCGTCACGCTTTCCATAAAATTCATCATGCCGAGCCACCTCGCATTCGTCAGTGGCTCGATAATAAGTTTAATTATTTACGAGATGATTTGTTTAAATCACTGGTAATTGCCGTGGTTAATCATCGCGTAATGACCATAAGTGCCACACTCGGCCTGTTGATTATATGTATAGGCTTATTAGCCGGCGGTCGTCTGCATTTTACTTTTTTCCCCTCACCCGAAGGTACAAGTATCTCAGCAAATGCTCGATTTACTGCAGGTACACCGTCATACAAAGTGGCTGATTTTCTAGAGCATTTGAATACAACTTTGGACAAAACGACACAACAGTTGGGGCCTGAATTAGTTGCCATGTCAGTGACTCGCTTAGGTAGTGCAAGTACTGCTGGAGGTTCTTCTGGTCAAACGGGTGAACGATTTGGCTCAATCCAACTCGAATTGATTTCACCTGATCATCGCACGGTGCGTAATAAAGACTTTATTCAAACATGGCGAAAACAGATCTCCTTACCAGCTGGGATTGAAAGCTTCACTTTATCAGAACGGAGAACAGGCCCTCCAGGTAGTGATATTGATATTCGTTTAAGCGGCGCTTCTGCTGAAACATTGAAAGAAGCAGGCCACGAACTCTCCGAAGCATTGAAACAGTTTACTGGTGTTAGTGCGATAGAAGATGATATGCCTTACGGCCAAGAACAACTGATCTATCGCATTAAAGGACAAGGCGAAGTGCTCGGGCTGACGGTCGATAATGTTGGGCGTCAACTGCGTGCTGCATTCGATGGCCAACTGGTACAAATATTTCAAGATGGTGATGACGAAGTAGAAGTGCGTGTCATGCTACCGGATGCTGAACGTAACACTCTAGCAACACTGGACAACTTTATGGTTCGATTACCACAAGGTGGCAGTGCACCTCTGTCTAGTGTGGTTGAATTTGAAGCACGGCGCGGTTTTGATGTCTTACGTCATACGGATAGTAAATTGGCGATACACGTTACGGCAACCGTTGATGCCTCGCTTAATAATAGCAACGAAATATTAGCGACATTGCAAAAAAGTTTATTACCTGATCTTACGTCGCGTTATGGCGTAACCGTTGATTTTGAAGGACGAGCAGAAGAACAGGCCGAAACGATGGGGGATATGAAACAAGGTCTGCTCCTTGCATTTACCTTGATCTACCTTATTTTGGCATGGGTATTTTCTTCTTATGGCTGGCCTTTGGTGGTTATGATGGCTATTCCATTTGGTTTGATCGGTGCTTTATTTGGTCACTGGGTTATGGGTATTGATTTAACTATTTTGTCACTATTCGGGATTTTTGGTTTATCCGGAATAGTGGTCAATGATTCGATCATTTTAGTAACCTTTTTCAAACATCAACGTGAAGCGGGTGTTGAAACGACACAGGCGATTATCAATGCCGCTACGCAACGCCTACGTGCCGTATTACTCACCTCGCTGACCACTATTGCTGGCTTGACACCTTTATTGTTTGAAACTTCAATGCAAGCCCAGTTTTTAATCCCAATGGCAGTATCGATTTCATTTGGTTTGATGTTTTCAACTGTTTTAGTCTTATTGGTTATTCCGGCATTATTATCTGTGCATGAGAGTATTGCCGATAGATTTACCCAAGATAAATTGACTGAGTTAGATGAAAATAACTCGGTCAGATTATCTAACGACTGAGAGAACGACCGGTTTTATATGTCAGTTTAGTGGGAGAATCGCTAGCTTAACTTCATCGTTCAATACAAGCGAGTCACGATCCCCAGGATACAAAAACGGGACATCCAAGTCGCCCTTTTTGCTGAGGAGTACGTGACGGTTAATAATTCACCAGCCGTCCTGCGTCCATGTCGACTTGCACATTGCTCTGTAGAGCAATCCG
>JAGXHJ010000076.1 GCA_024636315.1 Methylophaga sp. | reverse complement strand
GCTCCAGCTCCAGCTCCAGCTCCAGCTCCAGCTCCAGCTCCAGCTCCAGCTCCAGCTCCAGCTCCAGCTCCAGCTCCAGCTCCAGCTCCAGCTCCAGCTCCAGATCCAGATCCAGCTCCAGCTCCAAAAATAACGCAGGCAGTACCAACACCCGCTTGGGTTATACAGCTTGCTAGCTTTTCAGTTAAAGCTAATGCAGATGCATTAAGTTTGCAGGCGAAACAAATGGGCTATAAATCAGTTATTGAAAATAGTGAGGGCTCAAATGGCAAGATTTACAGAGTTCGCCTTGAACCTATCGCGGATAAACTAAAAGCGCAGGCTGTCGCAAGTGAACTCAATAAAAAATTGAAGCTGTCTACACAGGTATTACAGGAATAGACTTGAACATATCTCAACAATAAATCTGGGGTGATGCCCGCCAATCTGCTAAAATCCTCGGTTTAGTAGCAAAGCACCAATTCAGGGGCGCATATGGTTTGGGTTGACTATCTGATTATCGGAATAATTCTAGTTTCTTCTGGAATCAGTATTGTTCGAGGCTTTATCAAAGAGGTGTTATCTTTAGTCAGCTGGGCCCTGTCTTTTTGGGTTGCTCTGACATTTCATCCACAGTTATCGAACTTACTTATTGATTATATTGCCACGCCTTCCATTCGTCTGTTCACCGCCTTTTTTAGCTTATTCATAGTTACATTAATTCTAAGTGCTTTAGTGAACCACATGATTTCTTCACTTGTTGAAAAAACGGGGTTAACGGGTACAGATCGCTCACTGGGTATTATTTTTGGTCTTGTTCGCGGTGTAGCAATTGTTACCTTGCTGGTTCTAATTGCTGGAGCAACGCCAATGCCGGAAGACAGTTGGTGGCAAGAATCATTATTACTCGAACATTTTGAAAAAATGGCAATTTGGTTGCAAACCTTATTGCCGGCAGATATTGCAGAATATATTCACTTTAGCTAATTTATAGGGCTTGTTATGTGCGGAATCATTGGTATTGTTAGTCAGTCAGAAGTTAATCAGTCTTTATATGACGGTTTGACTGTATTACAACATCGTGGCCAAGATGCCGCAGGTATAGTTACCTGTGATGGTAATAGCCAACTATTTTTACGAAAAGATAATGGTTTGGTTAAAGACGTGTTCCATACCCGTCACATGCTTCGACTAAAAGGAAATATGGGGATTGGCCATGTTCGCTATCCAACAGCTGGTTGCTCTACATCTGCCGAAGCTCAGCCATTTTATGTTAACTCTCCTTTTGGTATCTCCTTAGCTCATAATGGTAATTTAACTAATACAAAAGTCTTGAAAGATGAATTATTTCAGAGTGATCGTCGTCACCTAAATACTAATTCAGATTCTGAAGTATTATTAAATGTTCTAGCCCACGAATTACAAAAAACAAGTAAATTAACCCCTGGCCCTGAAGATATTTTCGAAGCCGTCTCGCAAGTACATAAACGCTGTCGTGGTGCTTATGCGGTTGTAGCTTTGATTGCTGGTGTCGGTATATTAGCTTTCCGCGACCCTTACGCCATTCGTCCTGTAGTTATTGGCAAGAGAACAACTGAGCTGGGTGACGAGTATATGGTTGCTTCTGAGAGCGTGGCTATTGATTCATTAGGTTTTAAATTAGAGCGTGATGTTGAACCTGGTGAATGCATCTTTATTGATAAAGCAGGTAACTTTCACTCACAGCAGTGCGCCGAAAATCCAGTTAAAATTCCGTGCATCTTTGAGTATGTTTATTTTGCAAGACCAGATTCAATGATTGATGGTATTTCTGTACATAAAAGCCGGATGCGCATGGGCACTAAACTAGCAGAAAAGATCAAGCGTGAATTTGCTGATCACGATATTGATGTGGTTATTCCTATTCCTGACACTAGCCGAACAGCTGCATTACAATTAGCCTACGATTTAGGGGTAGTATATCGTGAAGGCTTTATTAAAAATCGCTATATTGGTCGCACATTTATTATGCCTGGACAATCTGAACGTAAAAAATCAGTTCGTCAAAAATTAAACCCAATTGGTCTCGAGTTTGAAGGTAAAAATGTTCTGTTAGTGGATGATTCGATAGTCCGTGGCACAACATCACAACAAATTGTACAAATGGCCCGAGACGCTGGTGCTCGTAAAGTGTATTTTGCTTCAGCAGCTCCCCCTGTTAGATATCCGAATGTATATGGTATTGATATGCCTTCTCCACATGAGTTTGTTGCTCATGAGCGTAACGTGGAGCAAATTGGTGCAGAGCTGGGTGTAGATTGGCTTGTATATCAAGATTTAGAAGATCTTATTGCGGCAGTTAATAAAAGATCTGATATAGAACGCTTTGATACTTCATGTTTTAGTGGCGATTATATTACCGGCGATATCGATGCATCTTATCTTTATTATATCGACGCACTCCGTAATGATTCATCTAAATCCGAGTCGGAAAATAGCAGTGCTTTTATGGAGTTACATAATGATGATTAAAGTTAATTCTAGATAAGGTTTTTAAAAAAGTGAGCACTAATCTTACTACGATAATGAGTCTTGTCTGAACAAGCTCATGTACACTTATGTAGTTAGGTTTTGCGGTACAGTTAGTTTTCTTATATAATTCCGGCGGATATGCATCAGAAATTACCAAAAGATATAGACCCATTTAGATTGGCTCAAAATGGCTTGAGATTGGAGGGAACACTTCCTGTTTCAACTATGAAACGTCTGGCTGGCTCGCTCTCTGACACTGAGGGTGAAGTAGCCGTAAAGATGAACTTTGATGTCGATGAAACGGGTCTGCCATATATGTATGGCAAATTCAGTTCTAAATTATCAATGATATGTGAACGATGCATGACACCGATGTCTGTAGATGTTGATGTTGAATGTTATCTTGCCATTCTTAAGAATGAAAGAAAAGTTGAAGGATTGGCGGAGCTTTATGACCCATGGATTGTTGAAAAGAATGATCCTATCTTATTGAGTTCAGTAGTCGAAGATGAATTGATTTTAGGTTTACCCTTGGTGCCCAGGCATGAACATGCCTGTTTGCCTAAAGAAGCATGGTATCGAGGGGACGATATAGATGAAAGTGAAAAAGAAAAGAAAGTGTCACCATTTGAAGTTCTGGCATCACTAAAATTAAAAAAGTAAGCGTTTGTTTTGATTCTAATTGTAAGAATCAGCAGGTCAAATATAGTATTTATTAGAAGTTAGGAGTTTAAGCAATGGCAGTTCAAAAAAGTAAAAAGAGTCCATCACGTCGTGGTATGCGTCGTTCACACGATGCATTAACTGAAGCAACACTATCTGTTGATTCAACATCAGGTGAATTACATCGCCGTCATCACATTACCGCTGACGGTTTTTACCGTGGTCGTAAAGTGATTACTGCTACAGGTGAGTAGGGCTGAATTCTATTGAGTCTTACATTATCTATTGATGTCATGGGCGGGGATCACGGTCCAAGTGTCGTGATCCCCGCTGTACTTCGGGCATTAAAGTTATATCCTAAAACTCACTTTATATTAGTGGGTGATAAAGATGTAATTAGTTCAACCTTAAATAAACACAATGTAGAAGATGATGAACGTTTAATTATTCATCATGCTTCACAACAAGTCACAATGGGTGAGTCACCTGCAATAGCACTGCGGACTAAAAAAGACTCTTCCATGCGTGTAGCATTGAATCTTGTTAAAGATGGCTCTGCTGCCGCTTGTGTCAGCGCTGGTAACACCGGTGCCTTAATGGCAACTGCTCGTTTTGTGTTGAAAACAATTCCAGGTATTGAACGTCCAGCTATCGTATCAGCGCTTCCTACGATGAAAGGCCATACCTATGTTCTTGATCTCGGTGCGAATGTTGATTCGAGTGCTGAACATCTAGTTCAGTTTGCTGTTATGGGCTCTGTTTTAGCTGAGTTGGTAGATGGCAAAAAAAATCCTACTATTGGTCTCCTCAACATCGGTTCGGAAGAGATTAAAGGTAATGAACGTGTTAAAGAAGCTGCTCGCTTAATACAAGATACCGATCTGAATTATTATGGTTTTGTGGAAGGTGATGGTTTGTACCGTGGTGATGTTGATGTCGTCGTTTGTGACGGCTTCGTAGGCAATGTCGCGTTGAAAGCCAGTGAAGGTGTCATTCATATGATTAGACACTTCTTGCGCCAATCATTTGGCCGTAACATTTTCACTAAAATAGCAGGGTTA
Source organism: Methylophaga sp. (assembly GCA_024636315.1). Lineage (GTDB taxonomy): Bacteria > Pseudomonadota > Gammaproteobacteria > Nitrosococcales > Methylophagaceae. The sequence goes on along the minus strand of JAGXHJ010000076.1, from coordinate 18,657 downwards.
ATTGCCTCGCCAGTACTAAAACACTTCCGCGATGAATTAGACCCTAGAGCTTATAACGGCGCTAACCTCATCGGTTTACAGGGTATTGTGATCAAAAGTCATGGTGGTACTGATGAAATTGGTTTTGCCAATGCGATCAAAATTGCCATTATCGAAGCTGAACAAGATATCCCTAAACATATCAGTAGGCATTTAGAAATGTTATTAGAAGGGCATACGGCTTGATCTATTCAAGAATAGTAGGAACTGGAAGTTATTTGCCGGAAAAAGTGCTATCTAATCACGATCTGGAAAAAATGGTTGAAACTTCAGATCAATGGATTCAAGATCGAACGGGTATCAAAAAACGTCATATTGTTGCTGAAGATGAAACAACTACTGACTTGGCTTTTTTTGCTGCACAAAAGGCAATTGAAGCGGCAGGTATCAGTAACGATGATATTGATTTAATCATTGTCGCCACAACAACGCCTACTCGAATTTTCCCTAGTACAGCATCCTTAGTACAAGAAAAATTAAACATTAGTGGCTGTCCTGCTTTTGATTTACAAGCCGTTTGCACAGGTTTTATCTATGCGCTGACTGTTGCTGATAAATTCATTAAATCAGGGTCGGTAAAAAATGCATTAATTATCGGCGCTGAATCAATGTCACGTATTGTTGATTGGACAGATCGTGATACCTGTGTTTTATTCGGTGATGGTTCTGGTGCTGTAATACTTCAAGCATCGGAAGAGACTGGAATTTTGTCCACTCACATTCATTGTGACGGTCAATATAATGCATTGCTAACGGTACCAAAAGGTCCAGGTTCAGCTGTAAATAAAGAAATATTGCCATATATTGAAATGCAAGGTAACGACGTATTCAAAGTCGCTGTTCGTACTTTAAGTAATATTGTTGATGAAACATTAGCTGCTAATAATTTTAGTAAACAAGACGTTGATTGGTTAATTCCCCATCAAGCAAATATTCGCATCATTGCAGCAACGGCGAAAAAACTGAGCATGTCTATGGAGCAGGTTGTTGTAACTGTTCATGAGCATGGTAATACCTCGGCGGCATCAATACCCTTAGCATTGGATGTCGCGGTACGTGATGGTCGAATTAAGCGTGGCGAAACATTACTTTTAGAAGCTTTCGGTGGTGGATTCACTTGGGGCTCAGCACTTTTAAAATTTTAGAAATACATTAATGCGAATGAGTTTATTTTCTGCGTCGTATTTATCTGGTATTAACTATTATCTTCTTGAGGTTTAAAGCATGAGTCTAGCTTTTGTATTCCCTGGTCAGGGCTCGCAATCTGTAGGCATGTTGTCACAGTTAGCAACTGAATTTCCGCACGTTCAAGCCACCTTCTCTGAAGCATCTGAAGTTCTTGGCTATGATCTCTGGCGCTTGGTTTCTGACGGCCCTGTAGAATCACTGAATCAAACTGATCGCACCCAACCTGCGATGTTGGCTGCCGGCATTGCTGTTTGGCGTAGCTGGCAATCAGTAACTGATATTACACCTAGCTTTTTAGCGGGACATAGTCTCGGCGAATATACCGCCTTAGTTGCTGCAGGAGCCATGGATTTTGCTGATGCTATTAAGTTGGTTGAGCAACGTGGTTTATTCATGCAACAAGCAGTACCGGTTGGTACTGGTGCCATGGCCGCTATATTAGGATTAGATGATGATATTGTTAGAGCTATTTGCTCGCAAGCCTCGGTCAGCGGCATCGTAGAGGCGGTTAACTTTAATTCTCCAGGCCAAGTTGTTATAGCGGGTGAAGCAGTAGCGGTCAATGATGCGATAGTGCTCGCAAAAGAACAGGGTGCAAAACGTGCTTTATTGTTGCCTGTCAGTGTACCCTCACATTGCGCCTTGATGAAACCTGCCGCCAAACAATTAGAGCTTGTGCTTGCTGACATCACTATTCAAGTACCGACTATTCCTGTTATTCATAACGTGAGTGTGACTAACGAAAATAATAGCGAAGATATTAAGCGCTTATTAACTGAACAATTGTATAGCCCTGTTCGTTGGGTTGAAACAGTACAATCATTTGCAACTCAAGGCGTCGATACACTTATTGAATGTGGGCCGGGCAAAGTATTAGCTGGCTTAACTAAACGTATTGATAAATCTTTAGTTGGCTTAGCGGCGTTTGACCAAACATCACTAGATAAAGCTATACAAACATTAGGAGAAGCATAATGAGTCTTGAAGGTAAAATTGCATTAGTAACGGGTGCCACTAGAGGCATTGGTCGAGCGATAGCATTACGTTTAGGTCAACAAGGCGCCACTGTTGTGGGTACTGCAACTTCTGAATCTGGTGCTCAAGCAATAACTGATTACCTCAAAGAAGCAAGTATTGCTGGCACAGGAATGTTACTCAATGTAACAGATGCTAGCTCTATTGAAGCCGTTGTAAGCGAAATCGAAACGACATTTGGTGCGCCGAGTATTTTGGTCAATAACGCGGGTATTACGCGTGATAATTTATTGATGAGGATGAAAGATGATGAATGGAATGACATTATTGAAACCAACTTGACGCCTATATTTAAATTAAGTAAACGCTGTTTACGTGCTATGACCAAGGCACGTTGGGGGCGAATTATTACGATTACCTCTGTAGTCGGTGTAATGGGTAATGCCGGGCAAACTAACTATGCGGCGGCTAAAGCCGGCGTGATTGGTTTTAGTAAATCATTAGCACGTGAAGTTGGTGCTCGTGGTATTACGGTAAACACCGTTGCCCCTGGTTTTATTGATACTGACATGACTAATACATTAGCAGAAGCACATAAGGTTGCTTTATTGGAACAAGTGCCTGTTAAACGATTAGGTCAGCCAGAAGAAATTGCTGCGGCAGTTAGCTATTTAGCGAGCCTTGATGCTGCTTATGTCACAGGTGAAACTATTCACGTTAATGGCGGTATGTATATGAATTAATTGCTTAAATTGTAAAATATTTAAGTATTGTACTGTTCTACCTAACCCCGTAAAATCAATTTGGCTTGTTTATAAGGTGCTTGCACTATAAAATGCGAGCAGATTTTGAGTAACAAACCACCAAAGGAAAGATAAAAATGAGTGATATCGAAGCTAGAGTAAGAGACATTGTTGTTGAACAATTGGGCGTAAATGCTGAAGAAGTAACAGCTGAAGCATCATTTATTGATGACTTAGGTGCTGATTCTTTAGATACAGTAGAATTAGTAATGGCACTTGAAGAAGCATTCGAGTGTGAAATCCCAGATGATAAAGCTGAGACTATCACTACTGTTCAAAAAGCGATTGATTATATTAATTCTGTCCAGTCTTAATATTACTAATTGTTTTAACACTAGCCGCCTAGTTGTGCTTGAACACTAGGCGGCTAGTTTGTGTTTAATAGTAGTCAATTCGAAGAGGATGCCTCATGTCTAAACGACGAGTTGTGATAACCGGCCTTGGTGCAGTGACGCCCGTTGGATTATCCGTCAAAGAAAGTTGGGAAAATATACTTGCAGGTAAAAGTGGTATCGCTCCGCTTACCGTGTTTGATGTGTCTGAATATCCTGTAAGATTCGGCGGTAGTGTTAAAAACTTTGATATCACCACTATTATCACTCGTAAAGAAGCCAAAAAAATGGATACTTTTATTCATTATGGTCTTGCCGCGGGTAAAGAAGCTATTGAAGATTCAGGACTTGTTGTTACTGAACAGAATGCGGAACGAATTGGTGTAGCGATCGGTGCCGGTATCGGTGGTCTGCCTGGAATTGAGGCAGGATATGATGCCTATTTGAAAGGTGGCCCTAGAAAAATCTCTCCCTTTTTTGTTCCTAGCAACATTATCAATATGGTTGCCGGTAACCTGTCAATTATGTATGGCTTAAAAGGCCCAAATATTGCGATAGCAACAGCATGTTCCAGTGGTACCCACAATATTTCATCGGCAGGCCGAATGATTCAATACGGTGACGCAGATGTAATGATTGCCGGTGGTGCTGAGATGTCGACCTGTAAAACAGGCCTAGGTGGTTTTGCTGCCGCAAGAGCGTTATCAACGCGTAATGACGACCCACAAGCTGCAAGTCGACCATGGGATAAAGACCGTGATGGTTTTGTCTTGGGTGACGGTGCTGGCGTTCTAGTGCTAGAAGAATATGAACATGCCGTAAAACGTGGCGCTAAAATATATGCTGAGTTGGTTGGTTCGGGCATGAGTTCCGATGCCTACCATATGACTACACCCTCCGTAGGTGGTGAAGGCGCGGCGCGTTGCATGAAGAATGCGATGACTGATGCAGGCTTATCAGCAGATCAGATTGATTATGTTAATGCTCATGGTACCTCGACACCAGCGGGTGATGCGGGTGAGACACAAGCCATTAAGTCTGCATTTGGTAATGCGGCACAAAATATTGCAGTTAGTTCAACAAAATCAATGATTGGACATTTACTAGGTGCAGCAGGTGGTGTTGAAGCTATCTTTAGTATTTTAGCTATCCGTGATCAAGTCGCGCCGCCGACGATTAATCTAGATAACCCAGATTCAGAATGTGACTTAGATTATGTGCCCCATACTGCAAGGCAAATGCCTATTGAAATCACCATGTCGAATTCGTTTGGTTTTGGTGGTACAAACGGCACTGTTATCTTCAAAAAGTTAAGCTAAATTCGGATTTAATATGGTTCTCATTAACGGTCTGCCGGATGACAAAATAGCCATCTCAGACCGTGGCCTACAGTATGGTGACGGTTTATTTGAAACCATGGTGTATCGTGCTGGAACGATTGAATTTATTGATGCGCATTTTGCACGATTAATTGATGGTTGTAGACGACTTAATATTGAGTTCGCACAAGCTGGAAAATTAAATAATGAACTCAATATAGTCTGCCAAAGCTTGATCGGTAACGACGCTATCATTAAAGTTATTATTACCCGTGGCAGTGGTGGTCGCGGGTATTTAGCTACTAGTGGCGTTGAACCTACTCGTATTATCTCAACCCATCCATTACCCATCTATCCCTCTCATTATAGTCAAGTAGGCGTAAAAGTTAGACTGTGCACGCATACCTTGTCTGAAAATGTTGCACTGGCTGGCATTAAACATCTTAATCGTCTTGATCAAGTTCTCGCTCGTAATGAATGGCATGATGCTGATATTGCCGAAGGTATAATGCTCGATTCTACGGGGCATGTAATCGAAGGTACTATGAGTAATGTATTTATGGTTAAAGCAGGTAAGCTGTTTACACCTATGGTCGACAAATCTGGTGTTGCTGGTGTTATGCGTGCCCAAATCATATCGCTTGCCGCTGAATTAAATATTTCTGTGGTTGAAACTAATGTCCATCTTGAAGATTTTATGGAGGCAGATGAGATTTTTATCTCAAATAGTGTGATAGGACTTTGGCCTGTCTCTCAAATTGATAATACTTTATATGTCGTGGGTCCAGTGACTCAGAATCTTCAAGATGTTTTACAGCAGGCCAAAAGATAAGATGCGTTTATTTGTGAAAGTAGTTTTGAGTCTTATTGTAGTCTTGGTGGTTACCTTAGCGATTGCTTGGGATCAATACCAAAAATTTATGACTACGCCGTTGCTCCTTCCTGAACAAGGTTATGTTTACACTGTAACTAGTGGTAGTAATTTACAACAAATAAGTCGTGACGTACACGATGCTGAGCTTACTCGATTACCAGCAGAATATTTGCGTATTTACGGTCGTCTTACCAACAAAGCCCATTTAATTAAGGCAGGTCAATACCGTATTGAACCGCAAACAACGTTGCCGCAATTGCTTGATCTGTTGATTACTGGTGAGGTTATTCAATATGCTTTTACCATTGTTGAGGGCATTACAGCACAACAGTTAATTGATATGGTTGCTAATGATGAACGTTTTACTAAAACGTTAATGGATACATCGTTACCGGCAGTGATGACTGCCTTAGAACTACCTTCCAATCATGGCGAGGGTGAGTTTGCTCCAGAAACTTATCATTTCACATCGGGTACTACAGATGCGCAAATATTAAGTCGGGCCCACAGTTTAATGACCATTACTCTAGAAGAGGCGTGGAAAAATAAAGCTGAAAACTTACCTTATAAGACACCCTATGAAGCATTGATTATGGCTTCTATTATCGAAAAAGAAAGTGGTATTGCTGAAGAAAGGACTCAAATAGCAGGGGTTTTTGTCCGGCGCTTAGAAATGGGTATGCGATTGCAGACCGATCCCACGGTAATTTACGGCTTAGGAGCCAGCTTTGATGGTAATTTACGTCGTAAAGATTTAACGACCGACACCACTTATAATACTTATACTCGCAATGGCTTACCGCCAACGCCTATTGCCTTGCCTAGTAAGGAATCAATAGAAGCTGCATTACACCCACAAACGGGTAAAAGTTTATTTTTTGTCGCTACTGGACATGAAGGTCGACATATATTTTCCGCCACCTTAGCAGACCATAATAAGGCTGTTAGACAATATCAGTTGAAACAATAATGACAGGCAAGTTTATCAGTATTGAGGGCGTTGAGGGTGCAGGTAAGTCAACGCAATTAGCCTTTATTCAACGTTACCTAAGCGAGCAAGGTAAACAACTTGTAGTGACTCGGGAACCTGGAGGGACTGAGTTAGGTGAGCAAATTAGAACACTATTATTGACTCCGACCACCACTGGAATGGCTAGTGATACCGAATTGTTGTTAATGTTTGCTGCTCGAGCTGAGCATGTTGAACAAGTCATTAAGCCAGCACTTGAACGCGATGATTGGGTATTATCCGATCGTTTTGTCGATGCCACATTCGCTTATCAGGGCGGCGGTAGGGGTATTGATCTGCAACGTATATCAACCTTATCTGATTGGACATTAAAAGGTCTTCAAACGGACGTGACATTCTTATTTGATTTGCCTGTAGAAATAGGCCAACAACGTGTATTGAGTCGAAATGAAGGTATTGATCGTTTTGAACAGGAAAAAGTAGATTTTTTCCAACGGATTAGAGAACTTTATTTACAACGTGCCCAGCAAGAACCTAATCGAATAAAAGTGATTGATGCCAGTAAATCTATCGTCGAGATTGAATTGCAACTCACCGTACTATTAGACAAATTGCTCACTAATTAATATGTTACCGGTACTTTATCCTTGGCAGGCTAATTTGTGGCAGCAACTTTGCCAGCAATTACAGGCCAATCGTTTACCGCATGCTCTACTAGTTTCCGGTGTTAAAGGGCTCGCAAAAAATAGTTTCGCCCAGCATATAGTGGCAAGTGTATTGTGTCTTAATCGCCGTGACGATCAATCTTCTTGTGGTCATTGCCATAGTTGCCAGTTACTTAATGCAGGCAGTCATCCTGACCATATTGAAATAAGGCCTGAAGAAACAGGCAAGCAAATAAAGATCGATCAGATTAGAAACTTGCGAGACAAACAACAGCTGACGCCAAGTGTGTCGAAATGGAAAACAATTATTATCTCGCCGGCAGATAATATGAATGTGAGCTCAAGTAATAGCTTACTTAAATTATTAGAAGAACCTCAACATAATACCGTTTTGATCTTGGTTACAGGATGCCCTGAAAAACTACCGATAACAGTCAAAAGTCGTTGTCAAAATTATCATCTAGCAAGTCCTACGTCTGATCAAGCATTTGAATGGCTGACCAATAGTGCTGTCAATAAGGTCGATAGTGAAACATTGGCAAAGTTACTGCAACTTGCCAAGGGAGCACCACTAGCTGTCATCGACATGTTAAATGGCAACATGGCAGAGCAATATCTACAAGTGGAAGCAGATTTTAAATTAATATTACAAAATTCGGCGAATCCGATAGCGTTAACGGCAACGTGGCTGAAGTACGATTTAGTAACGGTTCTGAATCAACTACAGTATATGATTAGAGAGCGTATGATAAAATCATTTGTAAATTCGCCAGAAATCACAGTAGACCAAGCTAAAATTAGTTTGTACTGGCAAATATCTGATTGCATAGTGCAAGTAATAAAGCTAGTATCGTCTCAAAATAACATTAACAACACTCTGTTAATAGAAGATTTTATCGTATCTGTTATGCGTATCGCGAACAGCAACGCGACTAACCAATAAAAATAGGTCAAGATTATGGCAATGGCTCCTAGTAAAGGCATTCTGGCATTAAAAATAACGGATCAGAATATGCTCTATCACGCCTTTATGCCTTTTCTAAAAAATGGTGGTTTATTTATCCCCACCAACAAAGTATATAACTTAGGCGAAGAGGTTTTTATCGTCCTTAATTTAATGACTGAATCTGATAAAATTCCCGTTGCTGGTACGATTGCTTGGATCACTCCTAAAGGCGCACAAGGGAATCAAGCGGCAGGGATTGGCGTGCATTTTAGTGACCTAGATGGATCGGGATCAATCTTGAGAAGTAAAATCGAAAATTATCTAGTAGATAAAAAGGCTGATAAAGCCACTCACACAATGTAATGAAAGAAGTATTCCAATGTTTATAGATTCACACTGTCATCTTAATTTGTTGGCACAAGAAGAGGGCGGATTAGACGCCGTCATAGCTCAAGCCCGAGATGCTCAAATCGAACATATACTGTGCATTTCTATTGATAAAGAAAGTTGCCAGCATGTACTTGATATTGCAGACAAGTATCCTAATATCACAGCCAGTGTAGGCATTCATCCCAATGTAGACAAGCATGAAAACTTTACGGTTGATGAACTGCTTAAGCTTGCACAGCATGACAAGGTTATTGCCATAGGTGAAACGGGTTTAGACTATTTTCGAAGTGAAGGCGACTTAGAATGGCAACGCGGTCGTTTTCGAGTGCATATAGAGGCGGCAAAACAACTCAAAAAACCCTTGATAATTCATACTCGGGAAGCACGTGAAGACACCATGACAATCTTAGAACAAGAAGGTGCTCAACATGCAGGTGGTATTATTCATTGTTTTACGGAAAATTGGGAAACTGCACAGCGAGCCTTAGATATAGGTTTTTATATCTCGCTGTCAGGTATCGTGACCTTTAAAAATGCCTTGGAACTACAAGAAGTAGCTAAAAAATTACCACTGGATAGAATTTTAATTGAAACGGATGCACCTTATCTTGCGCCAATGCCGCATAGGGGGAGAACTAACAAGCCAGCCTATGTTGTACATGTAGCAGAATTTGTGGCTCAACTTCGTGGTGATACCGTTGAAAATATCGCCAAACAAACCACCGCCAATTTCAATCGCTTATTTCCAAGCGCTACTTAATTTTTATGCTGAAACAAAGGCAATCAATAAGTTGTGGTATTTTACTTTGGTGTTGTTTTTGCCTAATCAGTTGTTCGGATAGTCTACCAACACTTAGGCCCCTAGCCAGTAATGCGGTTATCCTAGCATTTGGAGATAGTTTGACGTTTGGTACTGGCGCAAATAGTCAAACTGAAAGCTATCCTGCAGTATTACAGCAACTTACTGGGCGTACCGTGATTAATGCTGGTATTCCTGGTGAAATAAGTCAACAAGGCTTGTTGCGGTTACCAATGATACTTGATCAAACTAAGCCTGATTTAGTGGTGTTATGCCACGGCGGCAATGATCTGATTCGACAATTAGGCAATGACCAGCTTAAAAATAATCTTGAGAAGATGATCCGTTTGATACAAAAATCAGGTGCTGAAGTATTGCTTATTGCCGTACCACGATTCAGTATTACCTTAGCTGTGCCAGATTTATATACAGAACTTGCCACTGCGTATAAAATTCCGATTGAATTAACAATTCTTCCTGAACTCGAACGGGCTTCCGCCATGAAATCAGATACTATTCACCCTAACGCTATGGGCTATAAATTGCTTGCAGAACGAATTAACAGACTTATTTTTACTGCGGGAGGCGTATAAAATAAAATGACTACCATCAATAATCATCGTGATGAGCGATTGAAACACATAGCAAAAGTTAGATTATTTTCTGCGCCTAATATTGAAAAGATCTTGGATATGAGGGATTTTTCTAACAGTGGTTTATTTTTGCTTAGTGCAGAGACCAGCAAAATTCATTTGGGGGATGATGTGCAAGTACAAACATTAGAATTTGACGACGCTCCCATAGTGCCCGCTAAAGTTAGACGGATTGAACCGAATGTCGGTTTTGCTATTGAGTTTATACTAGATTGATTTGTTTATATTTGACCGTTTTTGGACATTTAGTTCGGAGAAAAAAACTTAGTTTTTAAATGAAGAGCTTATATTCGTCTAGTAGCTTTACTTAATTAAAAGCCAGTAAATTGTTGCTGAATATGAGGTTTTTGATCGGCGGGAAGGTTAATCGTGACTTGCACCCGATCAGTGAATTGCTGATCAATAATTTCACCGTGACATTTATTAAGTTGGTATTCCAATGTTTGTAGTTGGGAATATTCAATATCAAGCTGCAATAGTGCCATTTCAACCCATGGGTTTAATGATGCGGCATCAATAGCGAGTTTCGCAGTTGTTCCGTAGGCTCGCGTTAAACCACCTGTACCTAGTTTTACCCCACCAAAATAGCGAATAACGCCGACAACCGCATTAATAATGGATTTACCTTCTAGCGGCGCTAGAATTGGCCGTCCGGCGGTACCAGATGGTTCACCGGCATCGTGACAACGTTCATTGATAAAACCATCTGCTTGTCGAATTCTCCAGGCAAAAGCAAGATGATTGGCGTGTGGATGTTGCGCCGCTAATGTTTGTAAATGTCGTATAGCTTCAGCCTCATTAGTAGAAGATACTATCATGCCAATAAAGCGTGATTTTTTAATCTCATATTCTACTGTTGTTGGCTGAACAACGATGTATTGTGTGGTTGAATTTGTCATAGTGTGTTGAGCATTATAGCAATCGATGTCTTAGTAATATATTTGATAGCACATGATTACTTTAGTCAGAGCTACTAAGGATATGAATTCTCTGTGTTATTTGTAGGCTTGATTGGCATGCCCACTGTTCATACATGTGAACTTAATTGGTGAAATGTTATGATGTCGAATATTTTTTATAATATTGAGAAATGCGTATATCTATTATTAGTGCGCTTTTAAGGCGATATAAGGGTAGTAATAATGGAGTCAACAGCTATAAAGCACACACCAATGATGATGCAGTATTTACGCATCAAAGCCGAAAATACAGAACATCTGTTATTTTATCGGATGGGCGATTTTTATGAGATGTTTTATGAAGATGCCCATAAGGCCGCTGAATTATTAGATATTACCTTAACGGCGCGTGGCAATAGTAATGGTGAGCCTATTTCGATGGCTGGAATTCCTTACCATGCTGCTGACGCCTATTTATCTAGATTGATTAATCTTGGCGTGTCGGTTGCCATCTGTGAGCAAATTGGTGATCCTGCTACCAGTAAAGGGCCAGTCGATAGACAAGTCGTTCGAATATTAACACCCGGCACTTTAACTGAAGAGGCCTTACTCGATAGCCGTAATGAAAATCTATTAGTGGCAATCTCTGAACATAAAGGACGCTATGGTTTAGCCACAGCAGAGTTAAGTAGCGGGCGATTCACCGTCAGTGAGTTGAACTCCCTGACTGAACTTAAAGCTGAATTAGCGCGTTTACAAGCGGCTGAAATTCTACTTGATGAATCCTTAGCTCAAGCCCTATCGACATTTGATAAACAAATTCGTCGTCTACCGCCGTGGCATTTTGAGTCAGAAACTGCGCGTCGTCGTTTATGTGAACATTTTAAAATTCAAGACTTAAAAGGCTTTGGCTGTGATGAATTAGCTTTAGCCATTACCGCCGCTGGGTGTTTGCTCAATTATGCACAACAAACACACCGCACTGCATTGCCCCATATTCGTGGTCTAAAACTCGAAAAAACCAGCGATAGTATTAGATTAGATCCACAATCGCGACGTAATCTGGAACTGGAAACCAACCTTTCTGGTGGTCGTGAACACACCTTATTAGCTATCCTAGATAAAACGGTGACGCCGATGGGCGCAAGATTGTTGCGCCGTTGGTTATTAAGACCCTTACGCGACCATGAGGTTTTAAAGCAACGTCAGCACGCGATCCAACAATTTCTTGATACGCAGTCGGCAGGTGTATTGCAGGATATGTTGCGTAAATTAGGTGATATTGAACGCATAGTTGCTCGTATTGCTTTGAAATCAGCAAGACCGCGTGACTTTATGCATCTGCGAAATACCTTAAGTTCACTACCCGATTTACATCAAGTTTTAGCTGATTCAACATCGAAACGTCTAATCCAGCTTGATCGTGAATTGGGAACATTTCCCGAAGTACTGACTTTATTGCAAACGGCATTGATAGATGAGCCGCCGGTATTGATTCGTGATGGCGGTGTGATTGCCGAGGGCTACAATGAAGAATTGGATCACTTACGCACTATTCGCGATCGAGCTAGCCAGTTTTTAAGTGAGCTAGAGCAACGTGAGCGGCAACGTACCGGTGTTTCGACCTTAAAAGTAGGTTACAACCGTGTACATGGCTATTTCATTGAAATAAGTCGTTCTCATCATATTGAGGTACCGACTGAATATGTACGCAGGCAAACGTTGAAAAATGCCGAGCGTTACATCACTCCAGAATTAAAAGGTTTTGAAGATCAAGTTCTGAGTGCCAATGAACGTGCTTTAGCCTTAGAAAAAGCATTGTACGAAGCGTTGTTTGACAAACTGTCACCTGATTTGGCGGCCTTAGAAGTTTCGGCAAATGCCTTAGCTGAACTCGATGTGTTGGCCAGTTTAGCTGAGCGAGCCGAGTCATTAAATTATGTGGCTCCTGAGTTTACTAAGCAGAATGGTATAAAAATAGAGGCGGGACGTCATCCTGTTGTGGAAGGTGTTACTGAGCAGAATTTTTGCCCGAATGATCTTGATTTTAGCCAACAACAGCGATTGTTATTGATTACTGGTCCGAATATGGGCGGTAAATCTACCTATATGCGGCAAGCGGCATTAATCGTGTTAATGGCACACATGGGAAGTTTTGTACCGGCAACTAAAGCAGTCATTGGTCCTGTCGATCAAATTTTTACCCGAATTGGTGCCTCTGATGATTTAGCATCGGGTCGTTCAACCTTTATGGTTGAAATGAGTGAAGCGGCTAATATTATGAATAATGCCACTGAATATAGTTTGGTGTTGATGGATGAGATAGGGCGGGGTACGAGCACTTTTGATGGTTTATCATTAGCGTGGGCGTGTGCTGAAAAACTAGTACGTGACTTGGGATCGTATACCTTGTTTGCAACCCATTATTTTGAATTGACTGAAATCCCTCTATTGTACGAAAAAGCCATTAATGTTCATTTAGACGCGATTGAGCATGGCGATGAAATAGTATTTATGCATCAATTAAAAACAGGCGCGGCCAGTAAGAGTTATGGTCTGCAAGTTGCGAAGTTAGCCGGTGTGCCAAGTGATGTAATCAAGACAGCTAAAGATAAGTTACAGCAACTCGAAATGTTACAACAGCTGGAAATAAAAACGAATAAGCATAGTGCCGACCAACAACAAGCCGATTTATTTAATCAGCCTATAGCGGCTCCATCTTTAGTAGAAGCCCATTTAGCACCCATAAACCCTGATGAGCTCACGCCGAAACAAGCGCACGAAATCATTTATCAATTAGTTGACTTATTAGCCCAAAAAAATCGTAGTTAATTGGGGTGATCATTGTGAATAAGGAACTAATATCTTGTCTACATACTCTTAAAACAGTTGCTTGATAAATTGGTTGTTAAGAATGAGGTTTTATTGTTACTGGCTCTGGCTTAATTGACAGCTTTCGACCCAAGAGTGCCACCCCATAATGTTTTAGCGGTACTGATCAAAAGGGCAAGGTAACGGTCGATGAATTTTAAGATGTAATGTATTATGCCCACTTTATAAGTGCAGCTACTTGTATAAGTTAGTGAATATAGTTAGCTCATAGTTATTAAACATAATAATAGGTAAAAGAATGAAACGAATAATGTTATTTATTTTGACCAACATCGCCATTATGGTGGTGTTGAGCATTACTTTGAGATTGCTGGGCGTTGACAGTATATTAGCTGAAAATGGTTCAGACCTTAATATTCAAGCATTGGTTATACTTTCCGGTGTCATTGGTTTCGGTGGTTCTTTCATTTCATTGCTGATTTCAAAATGGATGGCCAAACGTATGACTGGTGCGGTAGTCATTACCAATCCAAAGAACAATATTGAAAAATGGTTACTGAGCACAGTTGAAAAACAGGCAAAAATTGTCGGCATAAAAATGCCAGAAGTTGCAATTTTCCCTTCACCTCAAATGAATGCTTTTGCAACTGGCACCACTAAAAATAAGGCGCTAATGGCCGTGTCCCAAGGTTTGTTGGATACAATGTCGCAAGGGGAAATTGAAGCAGTAGTCGGCCACGAAATGAGTCATATTGCCAATGGCGATATGGTGACCTTAGCGCTGATTCAGGGTGTAGTTAATACCTTTGTAGTCTTTTTATCGCGGGTTGTCGGGCACATTGTTGACCGTGTCATTTTAAAAAATAATCAAGGCCACGGTATAGGCTATTTTGTTACTGTAATCGTCAGCCAGATTGTTTTATCCATACTCGCATCCACTATTGTGATGTATTTTTCAAGAAAACGTGAATTTATTGCAGACACTGGCGGCGCTGATTTGGCTGGGCATCAAAATATGATAAATGCACTTAAACGCCTTGGGCAAGTAGAGCCAGAGCAAATGGCTGCTTTTGGCATTAATGACAAAAGTGCAATTATGGCCTTGTTTTCATCGCATCCACCTATCGAAGCAAGAATAGAGGCTTTAGAAAAGCGAGCTGTGAATCGTTCATAAGCGATTTATTAACCTGAACTGCAAACTTTCATTTGCGAGCCAACATTATTGCTCCTATAGCAAAAACTTCTGTGCTGGTGAGATAAATAACACACGCTTCATATGTAGTTTTCGCAACTAATTTGAATTTTCCAATATGTCAGGGATAAAGCAAGGGCCAATAATCGGGTTACGTCGTAGTTTGAAGTGAAAGTAAGATGGCTTAAAAACCATCTGTCCACATCTTACACACCTAATTAGCTAGAGATAGGGTGATAGTAGACTGACTAGCGAATCCCTCAGCCTAATAGGTATCGACCTATTTTCTAATTCTAAGCGGTTTAGGCGAGTGCTTGTTGAAATAGCATCATTGAAGTGTACTCTAATTAATGAGTTAATTTTCCCCGAGAAAATTTCGATACCCACTTCATAATTAAGTCGTAAGCTACGCGGATCTAAATTTGCTGAGCCAACCATACAATATTCATCATCGATGCATAATAGTTTGGAATGGCAAAAGGGTACCGCTTGATAAAATATTTCGATATTTAATTGTAAAAGTTCACTAAGTATATTTCGATTTGCCCAATGCATATAAAAGAGATTGTTTTTTTCTGGTAATACTATACGGACTCTAATGCCTCGAAGCGCAGCAGACTGTAGTGAGGAAATTAATTCTCTGCTTGGCACAAAGTAGGGCGTCATTATCTCAATACTTTCTGATGCTGTAGAAATGACTGCTTGGATGGTTAATGCCAGAAAATCCATATCCTCATCGGGACCATCGGGAATGACTCGACATGACGTATCGCCGCTATTTGAGGCGCTAGCCTTAACATTATTCGTTAGCTGATTCCCCGTTGCCAATAACCAATCATCATAGAATAGTTTGGTCAGATCATTAACAAATGAACCCTTGAAGGAAAAATGAATGTCTGAAATATTTCGTGGTTTATTAGGTAACGAGATGTTGTCATCGCTGATATTCATACCACCCGCAAAGGCAAGTTCATTATCTATAACGAGCAATTTCCTATGATTACGCATATTGAGATAGACGCTAGGAGGAAACAAGCTGGGCGGCATAAACTTGGCTACAGAAACATTCTTTTTTATTAATAATGTTGAAGCTTTAGGCCATGAGTAAAGCTCACCAATACCGTCAACAAGCACCCTAACTTCGACACCACGATGCACCGCTTCTGAAAGTGCATCAATAAATGCTCGGCCAGTTTTGTCTGTTTTCAATATGTATGTTGTAAGGAGGATTCGTTTTTTTGCCTGTTTAATTGAGTCGAGCATTGCAGGGTAGGTTCGTTCACCATTGTGAAAAATATCGATGGTATTGCCTTGAGATAGCTTTGTCCCAGTAATATGAAAGCCAACTGCTTGAATGCCTTTTTCAAAGCGACCCTTGCCTAGAGATCTTGTTGAGCCAAATTCATAGCCGATTTTGAAAAGACGGCGTTTTAGATTACGTGCACGTGATTGAACTCGGTTTATTCCAAATAAGAAGTAAGTTATTGGTCCACCAAACGGAATGAATACACATGCCATGATCCATGCTAAGGCTGAACGAGTGTCTCGTTTGTATAGTAGGATGTGATAAACACTGTAGCTGGCAGGTGCTAAGTGCATGAAGAGTAGCAAATATACCGATACTTTATCCAATACGTGATACCTCGTTAACAATATTAATTTCAGAAATATAGGCTAATACTACAGCGATATTTTGTGTCAATAATATCTTAAAGTGGCCGTGGAGGACTGGGATAAAGTCCTGAGTTACCCAATAACCTATCATTAGTGTTGAAGCTCGCTTCTTCAAATAATATGAAAATAGCTATGAGGCGTTTTTAATCAATTGATTTAGAAAAGCATACACTCTATTGATTTGTACATTATGAGCAGCTGCGATTAATCAGCATATTTATTAAGCACAGTAAATTATCACGCCCGTGTCTGTTATGCACCTTAATGGTGCGCCACTCAGTTTTTCTATATGGCAACTAAGCAGTTAATTATGCCAACTGACTGTTACTAATGAGTATATTAAGTTGTTTAACTTTTGGCGTGATATGTGCATTCGTATTGGGGATCAAGTTTTATGACGAATTAAAAATTTTAGCGTTATTTAAATAAAATATAGCTAAGGTCATCTAACAAGGTAATAATCTTTGCAGATGCATTTTTTATTAAACATTTTTTGAGTAGTAGATGCACTCCAGTAAATTCCGGCTACAATTTGTATTATCATTGTCCACCAACAGTATTTCAGTAATAGAAGGTAAGGCAGTTGATTTTACTTAACCCTTATATCGATCATGATACAAATACAGCTGATTACAAAGGATGCACCTTATCGTCAGTATTTCAACCCATTATAAGCATTCCACATCAACGTGCGGTAGGCTATGAAGGACTAGTCAGAGGTGTAACCGCTAAAGGCGATGCATGCTCACCTATAGAAATTTTTGCACTCCCAGAATCAAGTAGTGAACACCTTGCATTAGACAGAATTTGTCGATTATTACATATACAGAATTTTTCAAAACAAAATTTAGACAACGAGTGGATCTTTATCAATCTTGATTCAATGTGTTTGGCCAATAAGAAGCCTACCCCAGGGTTTATGAATAGGTTATTTTCGATCTCAGGTATTGCTCCACACCGTGTCGTCATTGAAATTTTAGAAAGTGAGATTAAGGACCAAGCTTATTTAAAAGATTTAATTAGACACTTTAGAGAGTTGGGCTGTTTGATTGCTATTGATGATTTTGGTGCAGGTCATTCTAATTTTGACAGAATTTGGGAGTTAGAACCCGATATTGTCAAAATTGACCGTAACTTAATCCAACGCGCAGCTATTAATTCGAAGGTTAAACGCATTTTATCTGGCATGGTTTCTCTTATTCATGAAGCGGGTAGTCTAGTCATCATTGAAGGTGTAGAAACCGAGTTAGAAGCACAGACGGCGATAGAGGTGAATGCGGATATGTTACAAGGCTTTTATCTTGCAAAACCGAGTGCAAAGATTAGTCATCAATCTTTTCGTGGTGCGATTCAAAATATTCTTGAATCTCAGCAACAAGCTCGAAATATAACTAGTGACCAGATTAATCACCATTCTACAGAGTTTCAAGAGCAGTTTAGAAAAGCGGTGAGAAAATTTAGAGTATTGAAACAGCTTGATGACTTTGCCCAAGTTATATTTCAACATGAGCGTGCTGTAAGATGTTTTATATTAAATGAAATGGGATATCAAATTGGCCAGAGTATTCATTCTGGCCATTACAAGGAGCGTTTAGACCCTCGTTTTTTGCCGCTAATCTCTGCCGATAATGCGAACTGGTCTCACAAACACTATCATTTTCTTGCTATTCAGAACCCGTATGTTATACAAATGAGTAGACCTTATTTATCAATAGCGGGTGCTAATTTATGTATTACGGTGTCGCTAGCGATTGAAATTGACCAACAAGTTTATGTCATTTGTTGTGATCTCGATTGGCAAGATGATTGAGTTATCACTATTTAACAAGGATTTATATCAAGAATAAGTAACTTATAACTTGAAAGATTGAATTGATGATCATAATGTTCAATGGTCGTTTTAGGGCTGAACAAGGAGAATGTTTCTGTGGCTACTTCATGTTAGATCTATTAAAAAAATATAAACTGAGACCTTTGCACGAAACCGGCAAAAACATACTAGAAATGAGATAATACACCCTACGAAAATCATCAGGAATGGGCTCATACATGGCGTGGAAAAACCTACAACAAACTAGTTTTGCCGATTCAATGCTGATTGACCATG
>JAGXHJ010000075.1 GCA_024636315.1 Methylophaga sp. | reverse complement strand
TGACTCTACGGCAACAAAAAGCCTTTTCTAACATTATTCTCCACTGTTCGCTAACGCTCTCTATTACGAAAATGCAAAAACGCGTTGCCTACTGGCGACTAATCGACCTCGCTTCGCTCTCCATGTCGATCAGCGGGCGACTACGGTATTAGCTGAGCTCACTAAAAAATTCCCTCAACTGCTGTCGCAACAGATATCGACCATCACTCAGCCAGAGCATAACTCAACCAAACCGGCGTTTACCGATTACAGTTAGGCGCGTTTAATAACCAGAATGACGCAAGTAAACTGTGTCAGCAGTTAGAAAATAACAAACAAAGCTGTTTTGTAGCGAAAGTGTCAGCTACACATTAATCTACAGCGTATTTATTACACAACTGCTGATTGCGATCGTCTAGCGTCCTTAATCGTGAGCTAACGCTATGGGAATCAAAGCAAAAGCCACCATTTTGCCGATGGTTCAAGCAGAAGCAGGTCAGATCCTGTTATCCTAAAGCAGTACGAAACACCGTGAAACATGCTCATTCACCTCATTTGGTAACAAGAATATGCGCGAAGAATCAGGTAAGTTGTATATTGCATTGCTCAGTATTCATGGCTTAATACGTGGTCATGATTTAGAGCTAGGCCGCGATGCAGATACCGGCGGACAAACACTCTATGTGCTAGAACTTGCTCAAGCACTGGCTTTAGAGCCAAACGTGGCACGTGTTGATTTGTTTACACGACGTGTCGTTGATGAGCTAGTTGATGATGATTATGCCAAACCTATCGAAATCATCACCGATAAATTACGCGTTATTCGAATTGATGCAGGCCCAGACCAATATGTCCCAAAAGAACAGTTATGGGATTATCTCGATATTTTTTCCGATAACGTTACCGATTTTATGCGTAATGCTGGAAAATTTCCCGATATCATTCATAGCCACTATGCTGATGGCGGCATTGTCGGCGTACATCTTGCTAATTTGCTGGGTATTCCACTGATTCATACTGGACATTCGCTGGGTAGAGTAAAACGAAGTCGTTTGTTAGCAAGTGGTTTGACGGCAGAACAAGTAGAACGCATCTATCACATGTCGCGACGTATTGAAGCTGAAGAGTTAACCTTAGCGACAGCAGAACGAGTCATTACCAGTACTCATCAAGAAATCGAAGAGCAATATGAAATCTACGATCACTACCAGCCTGATCAGATGCGTGTTGTTCCACCAGGTACTAACCTCAAACAATTTACACCGCCTACTGGCCAAGAGCTTGAATCGCCATTATTTGCTGAATTAACTGATCATTTAATCGAACCGAACAAGCCGATTATTTTAGCTTTATCTCGGCCTGATATGCGTAAAAATATAGGCGCTCTAATAGAAGCATTTGGCCAGTCAAAGACATTACAGTCATTAGCTAATTTAGTCATAATTGCTGGCAACCGTGATGATATAGATGATCTTGAAGAGGGTGCACAAGAAGTATTTCATACCTTATTAGTGGCGATTGATCGATATGACCTTTACGGCAAAGTGACGATGCCCAAGCATCATCGGCGTAATCAAGTGTCATTGATTTACCGAATTGCCGCTGCATCAGGTGGGGTATTTGTAAACCCAGCATTAACAGAACCGTTTGGCTTAACATTAATTGAAGCCGCTGCATCTGGCTTGCCACTGGTTGCAACAGAAGATGGTGGACCAAGAGACATTATCGGTAACTGTGAAAATGGCTATTTGATCGATCCATTGGAAAGTTCGACTATTACACAGGCTCTAATATCATTGCTTCAAGACAAGGAACACTGGCAGGACTTAGTCGATAAAGGCTTAAAAGGTGTGAAACAGCATTATTCATGGGATGCCCATGTAAAAAGGTATCTTAGAATCATCATGCCGATAGCTCAACGTTCAGAATATTTAATTCGTCAGCCGGTAACCCGACGTTCATCTCACAAAAATGAGTATGTTGTAATAACCGATCTCGATCTAAATTTGATTGGTGATGACGGTGATGATCAAGCATTGCAACGCCTGATCACATTGTTACGCCAGAATCGTAAGATGGTTAAATTTGCTGTTGCCACCGGCAGGCGATTTGATATCGCGTTAAAATTATTGAAAAAACATAAGATTCCAGAACCCGATATATTGATAACTAGTGCCGGTACAGAAATTTACTACGCACCTAAATTAACTCCAGATACGGCTTGGAATAAGCATATTGATCATTTGTGGTCACCTCATGCTATCAGACGGTTATTAGATGATTATCCAGGCTTAACAAGACAGCCTAAATCTGAGCAGAGCCGTTTTAAATTGAGCTACTTTATTGACCCTCAGGTAGCAGATATTGAAGACATGAAGAGCATGTTGCACAGAGAAGAACAGGCAGTACACATTCAAGTCGCCTTTGGACAATACCTTGATATCACGCCGTTACGGGCATCAAAGGGCATGGCTCTTCGATATGTCGCTGATCGCTGGCAAATTCCACTCGAACATGTGTTTGTTGCTGGTGGTTCGGGAGCTGATGAGGACATGATGCGTGGCAACACGCTGGCTGCTGTCGTCGCAAATCGTCATCATGAAGAGTTGTCTCAATTAATAGATATAGAACACATTTATTTTGCAAGTAAAGCTTATGCCGAGGGTATTTTAGAAGCCTTGGAGCATTACGACTTTTTTAATAAAACCAAACAGTCTTAGGATCAATGACCAATATATGAATTTACCAAAATTACTGCTCTGTACAGATCTGGACCGCACTGTTATTCCAAATGGTTTTCAGCCCGAACACCCCGATGCCCGTAAACTATTTAGTGAGTTTTGTTCTGTTGATGGCGTAACGTTGGCCTATGTCACTGGCCGCCACATAGCGCTCGTCAAGCATGCAATATATAACTATGCCTTGCCAGAACCTAACTTTATTATTAGCGATGTGGGTACAAAAATTTATCGAATGGTCGAAGATCAATGGTTAGAAATGCCCGAATGGCAAGTCGAGATTGATAAAGACTGGAAGGGCAAAACCCCAGAAGATATAAAACAGATACTTGCCCCTATTAGCGAGTTAATTTTGCAAGAAAGTCGCAAGCAAAATACCCATAAATTAAGTTATTACTTACCACTTTATATTGATAACCAAGCCGTCATCCGTCGAATGGAAAGTGCATTAGCAAAAGCCGATATTGATGTGAGTATTATCTGGAGTCTTGATGAACCTAAAAATACCGGTTTAATTGATGTATTACCTCGACATGCCACCAAATTACATGCCATAGAATTTTTACAAAACAAGCTCAAATATGCGCATGAACAAGTGATTTTTGCAGGAGACAGTGGTAATGACCTCCCCGTTTTGACTAGTCAAATTAATGCGGTTTTGGTCGCCAATGCCTCAAATGACATTAAAGTTGAAGCACAGCAATTATCACTAGAAAACAGTAATTCACAGGCGCTTTATATCGCTAACAGCACTGATTTTAATATCGATGGTAATTATTCTGCCGGTGTTTTGCAGGGTGTATGGCATTACGCGCCACAATTTCGAGATATGCTAAATATTAAGGAAAAATAATGACAGCTCAGACTAAGCTCTTAATTTTTGGTGAAGCATTATTTGATTGTTTTTCGTCTAATGTACAAGTATTAGGCGGAGCTCCCTTTAATATTGCTTGGCATTTACAGGCATTAAAAGATGATGTTTGTTTTCTGTCTAGAGTGGGCAATGACGAACTCGGCGATACCATCATTGAAGCAATGTCTGATTGGGGAATGAATATAAGCTCGGTCCAAGTTGATGATGATCATCCAACGGGACGAGTAGATGTTAAGATTATTGATAATGAGCCTAGCTACAGCATAGCGCCAAATGTTGCTTATGACTTTATTGAAGCTGATGATGAATTGAGTGAATGGTCGGGCGAGGCACTGCTCTATCACGGAACATTAGCGTTACGAAACGACGTATCCCGTCAAACACTGGCCGAATTATCTTCCCGTGCTAATTTATCTGTTTTTCTCGATGTTAATTTTCGTGATCCTTGGTGGTCTATAGACGAGACTCATCACTGCTTACATAATGCACGATGGGCTAAAGTTAATCATCATGAGCTTATTGCTCTGGGTTATGATTCAGCTGATATGAAACAGGACATGCTTAGACTACGCACTAGATTCAGCTTAGATCACCTTATTGTGACACGCGGTGAAGCGGGTGCCATAGTGTGTGACCAAAATGAACAATTTCATGAATGTATCCCAGACAAAGTGTCTGATATTATCGATACTGTCGGCGCTGGCGATGCCTTTACAGCGTTGTATATCCACGGATTAGCATCAAGTTGGCCTATCCCTAAAATATTATCCTTGGCACAGCAGTTTGCCAGTCAAGCATTATCAATTCGTGGGGCAACGTCAAAAGATCCTGAGTTTTATAAGGCGTTTATAAATTAAAACATCGTTTTGAGTTTATTTTCAGTATCTATTATTCATAACAATTAAGGAAAGGCATGTACGAACAGCTATCCCATTCATTACTTAACGATATTCTCAATAAAATTGAGCCAAAAATTGCTAAGCAAGACTTACGTTATTTTTATACTCGATTGGGGGCTAATTTCTATGCCATTCATTCATTATTTGAAAAATTGTATGGTGGTCGAGAAGACTTTGAAGAACAAGCACAACAGCTTGTTGAAAGGATGGCCAAACAATACATTAGTCGCCCAGATAAACTTAGAACCCTAGATATCGAACGAGAGTTAGATTACAACTGGTTTCTGAGTCAAAAATGGGTGGGTATGACCTTATACTGCAATGGCTTTGCTCGTAACCTCAAAGGTATGCGTGAGAATCTTCACTATTTTCAAGAGCTAGGCATTAACCTTGTTCATATAATGCCCATTTTACGTTGTCCAGAAGGTAAGAGTGATGGTGGTTATGCGGTCAGTGATTTTAGAAAAATTGATCCGCGTGTCGGCACATTAGAAGATTTAGAAAATCTTTCGGATGACATGCAACAACGTGACATCTTATTAACGCTCGATGTGGTACTGAACCATACCTCAGATGAACATGAATGGGCAAAAAAGGCCCGTGCTGGTGATAAAAAATATCAAGATTATTTCTACACATTTGGCTCGCGAACCGTGCCAGATATGTTTGAACAAAATATGCTTGAAGTATTCCCAGAAACAGCACCAGGGAATTTTACTTGGAACGAGGAGATGCAACGCTGGGTGATGACCGTATTTAATAATTATCAGTGGGATCTAAACTATAGTAATCCTGCCGTTTTCATTGAAATGCTTGATGTCATTTTGTACTGGGCTAATAAGGGCACAGATATTCTTCGTCTCGATGCCGTAGCGTTTTTATGGAAGAAAATAGGTAGCACCTGCCAGAATGAACGTGAAGCACATTTAATCCTGCAATTATTGAAAGATTGTTGCCAAGTAGTTGCACCCGGTGTGTTATTTATTGCTGAGGCAATAGTCGCGCCGCTTGAGGTAACCAAATATTTTGGTGAAGATGCCATTATCGCCAAAGAGTGTGAAATAGCCTATAACGCAACGTATATGGCGCTGTTATGGGATGCTGTCGCTACTAAAAATGCTAAATTACTGAATCAAGGCATCAAAAATGTCCCCGTTAAACTTGAACGTGCAACATGGCTAAATTATGCACGTTGTCATGATGATATCGGCTTAGGTTTTGATGATAAAGACATCGCCTTAGCCGGCTATGAACCTGCTAATCATCGCAAGTTCCTTATTGATTATTACTCTGGTAAATTTGAGGATTCACATGCGCGCGGCGTATTATTTGGGGAAAATGAAAAAACAGGTGACGCTAGAATATCCGGCACCTTAGCATCACTAGTCGGTCTGCAATACGCTATTGAAACGGGCGATCCCGTCGCCACTGAAAATTCGATAAAACTGATATTATTGTTTCACAGTATGATTCTGTCGTTTGGCGGTATTCCATTACTCTATTATGGTGATGAAATAGGGACTATTAATGATGATTCCTATGTCAATGATCCTATTAAAGCAAGTGACTCACGCTGGGTGCATCGTCATGTTATTGATTGGGAAAAAGCAGAATTACGCCACACCAGCGGCACTGTCGAATATTCCATATTCACCGCATTAAAACGCATGATTGCCGTCCATAAAGAGACAGGGATTTTTGCTGACTTTAATAATCGTGATTTGATCGAAGTGGAAAACCCACATTTATTTGTTTTTGAACGCTATGACATTAATAGGGTAAGTGAAAGAGTTTTAGTCGTTGCTAACTTTGATGGTAAATCACAGAATTTAGATCTAGATTCACTGGTCTCTTGGGGGGCACCGCATTATGGACAGCTGGTTGATTTATACACTGGTCAACGCCCAGAAATATTTAAAAACACCTTAGTCGTACCAGGCTTTAGTTTTTACTGGTTATATGAAATGTAATCCTTGTAAGCGGTGCATGTCGAAGAAACTAAAAGGGCCGAGTTGATAATTTAACTCGGCCCTTTTTATTGTTGGTAAACACCCACATACATTTATAACAAGACTTTATATTGAATAATATATTCAGCAAGCTACAAAGGCTTCTACGGTAGTATGTTTACCATCACAAAATGGTGCGTTTGAAGTTTGTTTGCAGGCACATAAATAAGCCGTGCCTGTTTTGTCTGCAATGAAGGGTTTCGGAGCAAACAAACTCCCCTGATGTGCCCCATCACAATATGGCTGGCTTGCTGATTGCCCGCAAGTGCAAAAATAATATTCTTTGCCTTTTTCTAACTCAACACCTACAGGCTTATTATCGGCTACAGTTGGTTTAGTCATAATACTGTCCTTAATGATTTACACTCTTCTAAAATCAATAAATGCTTGCGCTATCTCTTCTTTGGTATTCATTACAAATGGCCCTCCGCGAGCAACAGGCTCCTTCAAAGGCTGTGCAGATGCAAACATGAACCGTGTATTCTCATTTGCATGAAAATGAACAAGATTACCCGTGCTCATAACGGCTAATTGATGCTTTTTAATTATCTCTGCTTGCTTGCCAACCGTTAGTTCGCCGTCAATAACGTAGATGAAAGTATTGTCATCATAATCAACCGCTTGCTCAAATACTTGACCTGCAGGTAAAGACACATCCATATAAAGTGGGTTTACATAACTATTCTTAACAGGGCCTGTGGCACCAATATTTGTTTTGCCAGCAATGATACGAATCTCAGTGCCATTGTCATGTCGTTCAAGCGTGACTTTATCGGCAGAAAACTCTTGATATGCTGGCGCCGTCATCTTGTCACTTGCTGGTAAATTCACCCATAATTGAAAGCCATGTAATAGGCCATTTTCTTGCTCAGGCATTTCTGAATGAATAATGCCTCGACCAGCCGTCATCCATTGCACGCCACCAGGCTCAATAACACCTTCACGACCTTCACTATCTTTATGGCGCATACGACCGGCTAATAAGTAGGTTACCGTCTCAAATCCTCGATGAGGGTGGCTAGGAAAGCCACCGATATAATCCTGAGCTTCATTAGATTCAAAGGCATCAAACAGCAAAAAGGGATCAAGCATCGACAATTCATGCGAACCAATAACGCGTGTTAGTTGAACACCATCACCATCGGTTGACTCAATGCCATTTACAATACGCTCTACTTGTCTCACTCTTTGTGTTGAACCCACAGATGGCTCGGCTTGCTGTATATCATTAAGCTTTAGTGGAGGCATGTTGATCTCCTTGATTTGTAGCGTTAGCTCGATACCCCTCAGATCGACTTAATTAAAGTCGCTCTGAGGTAAGTATGGATTTAAATTACTGGCGAACACCTTCGATAAAAAGCTCAAGGTCGACATGTGTTGATGCCGGGCCCAAATTGTAATCAATGCCATAGTCTGTAAGTTTTAGTGTGGTTTTACCGCTGAATCCAGCTCGGTATCCACCCCATGGATCAGTACCTTCACCTATTTTTTCGATCGGGAAGCTAATCGTCTTGGTCACACCATGCAATGTAAATTCGCCCGTTAGGGTGCCACTACTTTCATTAATGGCAGTGTATTTTGTGCTTGTAAACGTTGAAGTAGGATATTTGCTAACATCTAAAAATTCTTCGCCTTTTAAATGTTTGTCACGTTCAGCATGGTTAGAGTCAAGACTCGCTGTTTGAATGATCACATTTATCTTTGATGCATCTGCTGTTTCTTGATCGTAGCTAAACTTACCATCAAAATCATTAAAGCGACCTGTCAGCCAGCTATAACCTAAATGTTTAATTTTAAAGATAATAGAGGCGTGAGTGCCTTCTCTATCTATGTTGTAGTCGGCGGCATAAGTGAATCCTGAGAACAGTGTTGCAGCGGTAAGAGTACTAGCTAATAAGAAATTTTTCATAAGATACCTGATATAGCGTTATTTAAGTATTGAGCATTAATTGACGTTGTCGACTTTTAGCATACGTTTAAGCGTGCGATCTTTATTTATAAAGTGATGTTTGAGGGCGGCTAATGCATGAGCTACTGATAAGGCAATTAATAGCCATGACAAAATGGCATGTATTTCTCCTGCTATATCTTCTTGATTTTCAACGTGCCATGGTAATGCAGGTATATTTAGCAGATCAAAAACGGCAATAGCGCGTCCATCGGCAGTCGATATTAAGTAACCACTAACCATCAGTAATAACATAACGACATATAAACTCTGATGCATCCAATGTGCCAGAAGTTGCTGCCATTTAGGACCGGCTAAAGCCGTAGGCTGAGTAGTAATAACACGCCAAAAGACACGAAATATAAAGAATCCTAATACCGCCATCCCTAAGCTCTTGTGTAAATCCAGTGAACCTTTATACCATGCATCGTAATAGGTCAGATCTACCATATAGAGACCTAGTCCGAACATAAAAAAAATGGCGATAGCCATCAGCCAATGTATAACAATACTGATCCATCCGTAAGACTTACTGCTATTTTTTAACATGTCGCTACTCTTTATAAATAAATATTGATGGATTAATACCGTTGCCGGCATATATTAAAGTTGGCTTGCTTTTATCCGCCTACGATACCCCACCTAGCTATTAAAAAATCGTGCTAATTATTCATCGACCAATAAAACTGTTTGTTTTTGATATATAAATCATCTTGCCTCTTTGTTTTTTAACTAAGATGAGTCTATTCTACTGTTCTTGTATGATAAATAAACAAGCTAATTAAGAACATTATGTTCTCTAATACAGAACAGTTATTGCGGACATGCACATGCCACAGGAGTCAAGATGAGTCAGTTAGAAGAAATGCAGACGTTCATTCGTATAGTCGAAGCGGGCAGTATTACTAAAGCCGCCGAACAAATGAATACGGTTAAATCAGCTATCAGCCGCCGCTTATCTGAACTAGAAACTCGTCTGGGCATTAGCCTGTTAACGCGAACAACGCGACGCCAAACACTGACTGATTCTGGGGGAGCAGTTTTATAGGCAGTGCATTAGGATTGTCGATGATATTAATGAAGTTGAATCATCGATTGGCAATGAACATAAAGCACTGACTGGCCGTATAAAAATTGCAGCACCACTATCATTTGGCATAGCCAAATTATGTCCTGTTTTAAAGCAATTCCATGACCTCTATCCTGACATTATTTTTGATATTGATTTTAACGATCGCCGAGTCGATCTTATTGACGAAGGATTTGATCTTGCTATTCGAATTGCCCATTTAACAGATTCATCACTGATTGCTAGACGGCTTACCACGGTGAAGTTGATCCACTGTGCCAGCCCACAATATCTCCAACAACACGGCCACCCTTTAGTACCTGAAGATCTTCTGAATGGACATATCAAACTCCATTATCATGCCGCCCAAGATAACTGGCATTTCAAAGGTGAACTTGGAAAACATTACAGTATTAAGGTACCTAAAAGCCTCACGGTCAATAATGGTGATTTTGCTTGTCAGGCAGCGATGAGCGGTTGGGGCATTGCTTATTTACCTGATTTTATATGTTCACCAGCACTCGAAGAGGGCACATTGATACCTATTCTTGCAGAATATATGGATAACAATGAAATAGGTGCTTATGCCGTCTATCCACAAACACGCCACCTATCTCAACGCGTCAGTAGCTTAATCAACTTTCTCTCCGAACATTTCAAGAAAACGAATGAATAAACGGAAATATTAGTCAACAGGTCAATGTGTGAACATCAATATGGTGATCTAGTTACGTGTTTTAGTAGCCCCAATCTTTCAAGCCGTTTGTTATGTCGTCATACCTAAATAATAAGTCTGTAGTGCGTGATGGTGACTTTTAGCTTTTCGAGTTGTCTATTGGTGTAATTGATTCAAAGTTGATCCTAAGGTGACACATATTTTTAATAGAGGACCCGTTATGAAGTTTAAGTATGTATTAATGACACTCTGTATCGTTTTTTTAACCGCGGCATGCACAGTTAGCCCAACAATACGGTCAAGTTACAATCAGTCGATTGATTTTAACCAATACAAAACGTTTGGTTTTTTTCAACCGCTGGATACCGATTCTCGCTATGAATCACTAACCAGTCAATATCTAAAACAAGCCACGGTTGTTGAAATGACGCGACGAGGTTTTGTGTTGAGTAAAAATAAACCGGATTTATTGATCAATTTTCATCGTGATATAGAGAACAAACAACATATCAATGAAATACCAATAACAGGTTATGGTGGTTATCGTGAATATCGAGGCCATGTTTACTATGATTCGTGGGTGGGATATAGAACGTATATAGATAATTATCAAGAAGGAAAACTTAGTATTGATATCGTCGACAGTCGATCAAACAAAGTAATCTGGCAAGGCGAAGCGGTAGAACGAATAAACGAAGAGCATCTCAACAATCTGCAAACCGCATTGCAAAAAACAGTATCACAAATGTTTACACAATTTCCCATTGCTAATCAGCCCTAATTTAAGTGCTGCAAAAGGCACTAACTCAAGTTTTTATCGGTACGCTCCGGCTATAGGCTTGAGTTGGGTTAGGCACTGACTTTTCATTAAGATCGTTATTAATCAGGCAATGATTGCCGAGCAAAAGCCTTAGCTTGGTATTGCGGCGGCTCACCTCGTACCTAGCGATCACCTTAATAAACCGCATTGTTAATCACTCTAGGCTGGAAACAACCTGTTTAATATCTACTATCAATAAGCCACTGCTGGCTCTACTTTGGGTCTGTTATGGATTTTAAGTCAAACGGAACAGAGTGACAGGCAAGTCCATTTCATTAAGGCTGGCATATGCTCTGTGTCCAATTCGAAAAAAACCATGGCATGAAGGAAAAAGTATGATTTATGTAAACCCAAATACAGAAGGCTCTCTTGTTTCTTATAAAGAACGATATGGCAATTATATTAATGGCCAGTGGCTAGCGCCAGTTAAAGGGGTATATTTCACTAACTCCACGCCAGTAACAGGTGAAGACTTTTGCGAAATCCCACGCTCAAGCGAAGAAGACGTTAATTTAGCCTTAGATGCCGCGCATGCCGCCAAAGATGCTTGGGGCAAAACATCGGTCACCCAACGATCAAATATTTTGTTAAAAATAGCCGATCGTATGGAACAAAATCTAGAAATGCTTGCGGTCGCTGAAACATGGGACAACGGTAAAGCCATCCGTGAAACATTGAATGCCGATGTACCTTTAGCTATCGATCACTTTCGGTATTATGCAGGTTGTATCCGCGCCCAAGAAGGCACTATGGGTGAGATTGATGAAACAACGGTTTCTTATCAATTTCACGAACCACTAGGCGTTGTAGGACAAATCATCCCTTGGAACTTCCCATTATTAATGGCGGCATGGAAATTAGCACCGGCCTTAGTGACGGGTAACTGTATCGTCATGAAGCCTGCCCAGCAGACACCATTTTCAATTCTTAAATTGATGGAAATAATCGGTGACCTATTACCACCTGGCGTATTAAACATCGTCAATGGTTTTGGTACTGAAGCAGGGCAAGTGCTAGCAACTAGCCCGCGTATCGCTAAAATTGCATTTACAGGTTCAACACCTGTCGGCAAACTTATTATGAAATTTGCCGCTGAGAATATCATTCCTTCTACTGTTGAATTAGGTGGTAAATCACCTAACATCTTCTTTGAAGATATCATGCAACACGAAGATGATTACATCAGCAAATGTGCCGAAGGTATGGCCCTTGCCTTCTTTAACCAAGGCGAAATTTGTTCATGTCCATCTCGTGCATTGATTCAAGAAAGTATCTATGACGAATTCATCGCTATCGTCCTTGAGCGTGTTAAAAAAATCATTCGCGGTAATCCGCTTGATACCAATACACAAGTCGGTGCTCAAGCTTCAAAACAACAATATGACATCATTCTTAATTACATTGAAGTAGGAAAAAAAGAAGGGGCTGAATTATTAACTGGCGGTAATATTGCTCAAGTAGGCGCTGAATTTGATAACGGGTTTTACATTGAACCGACCATCATGAAAGGCACCAACGACATGCGTATTTTCCAAGAAGAAATTTTTGGTCCTGTACTGGCAGTAACAACGTTTAAAGATGAAGCTGAAGCACTGGCTATTGCTAATGATTCTGAGTTTGGTCTAGGTTCTGGTTTATGGACTCGCGATATGAACCGTGCTTATCGCATGGGTCGCGGTATTCAAGCAGGTCGTGTTTGGACAAACTGTTATCACCTTTACCCTGCTCATGCTGCTTTTGGTGGCTATAAAAAATCAGGCGTCGGTCGTGAAACACATAAAATGATGATGGATCACTACCAACAAACTAAGAACCTATTAGTGAGTTACAGCACCAGTCCACTCGGGTTCTTCTAAGCCTGATGGGTTTAGAAATAGTTAACCTGAATTATCGGGTGCTATAGATTTAGATAAATGCCAAAGTAATTTTCCTTATAGTACGAGGTGGCGTGCTTGATTAACGCCACCTTGTAATTACTACTGAGTAAAAGGATCAATATACAATTTAGTTGTATTTTTTATTACTGGACAATTGGCATACAAAATCACCCCCTCCATGACTTAATTTAACTCCGTTTGACGATGACTATTTATGCCTCAGAAGTTATCGTCACCTTGTTAACCCATCGTTATTCTTGTGGTGTTGTAGCGGGTCCTATATCAATAGAGGTATTCGATATAGAAAATCTATATGTATTTTGCATCATGCCTTGAAGACGACTATTGAAATAGTGAGATTTTAAATAGGTTAACAACATAAGTCATAAGGGATATTTATAGTAAACATAACAATCTCTACATACTAATTATGAGTAAACTCAATTAGACTGGAGATTAATCATGCATTCTTGAAAACTCGTACTCAAAAATACAAGCTATTCAATCATGTGCTTAATTTTAAATAACATTTATCAATCGAAGGTGGATTATATGGCTTTAATATCAATGCGACAATTATTGGATTATGCAGCAGAGCATGAGTTTGCCATTCCTGCATTTAATGTCAGCAATATGGAGCAAGTCCAAGCAATCATGCAAGCGGCTAATGCAGTCGATAGCCCCGTTATATTGCAAGGTTCAGCGGGATCACGCCAATATGCAGGCGAACCTTTTTTACGCCACTTAATTTTGGCCGCTATCGAAGAGTATCCACATATTCCGGTAGTGATGCATCAAGACCATGGTTCGGCACCAGCAGTATGTGCACGCTCAATTCAATCAGGCTTTAGTTCAGTCATGATGGATGGCTCATTAATGGCGGACATGAAAACACCTTCATCTTTAGACTACAACATTGATGTCACACGGAAAGTTTCTGAGATGGCACATGCCTGTGGTGTATCTGTTGAGGGTGAACTCGGCTGTTTAGGTTCATTGGAAACCGGGATGATGGGGGAAGAAGACGGCCATGGCGCAATCGAAAAACTCGATCACAGTCAATTACTTACTGATCCTGATGAAGCGGTTGAGTTCATTAAACAAACTCAAGTTGATGCCTTAGCAGTAGCCATTGGTACTAGTCATGGCGCATACAAATTTACCAAGCCACCTACTGGTGACGTCTTAGCAATTAGTCATTTGCAGACGCTACAGCAACGCCTACCTAATACCCATTTTGTAATGCATGGCTCTAGCTCCGTGCCCCAAGATTGGTTAGAAATCATCAATACTTATGGTGGCGATATCGGCCAAACTTATGGTGTACCCGTCGACGAGATTGTTGCCGGCATTAAATTTGGTGTGCGTAAGGTTAATATTGATACCGATCTGCGTATGGCATCAACAGGCGCCATTCGTCGTTATTTAGCTGAAAAAGAAAATGCCTCAAACTTTGATCCTCGTAAATTCTATAAGGCAGCCACGGTAGCAATGCAAGCCATTTGTCAGGCTCGTTATGAAGCTTTTGGTAGTGCAGGTCATGCCAGTAAAATCAAAGTTGTTTCACTGAACCACATGATGGAACGTTATGCCAGTGGTGAATTAACGACAGTTGTCTATAAGTAACAATTTAATCTACGCGGCGAGTGCAAGCGATGGAGCACGGCTGAACATTAATTGGAGAAACGATTGCATGAGTATACAAAAAACATTTACCCAGTTCATGATTGAACAGCAAAGGGCATTGCCAAATGCAACGGGTGATTTAACCTTGCTACTTGTCGATATTGCTAATGCCTGTAAACGAATTTCACATACCGTCAGTCGTGGTGCGATGACCGGCATGCTGGGCAGTGCTGGTACTGAAAATGTTCAGGGTGAAACGCAGAAAAAACTCGACATCATCACCAATGACATTATGGTGGATGCATTAGAGTGGACCGGCCACTTATCAGGTATGGTTTCAGAAGAAGTAGACGACTTTATTGCCATTCCAGAGCAATACCCTAAGGGTAAATATTTGGCACTGTTCGACCCACTAGACGGTTCATCAAATATCGATGTTAACCTGACTGTCGGCACCATTTTCTCAATTCTCAGTGGTACAGAGGGTGTTGATGCGACCCTTGAAGATTTCTTACAAACAGGAGCTGAGCAAGTCTGTGCCGGTTTTGTATTGTACGGGCCTTCAACCATGATGATCCTGACCACAGGGCAAGGTGTTAACGGCTTCACGCTTGATCAGGACGTGGGCGAATTTGTACTTACACATCCTAATATGACCATTCCTGAAGATACCAAAGAGTTTTCTATCAACATGTCGAACCATCGTTTTTGGGAAACACCTGTACAGCGCTATATTGATGAGTGTATGCAAGGCGAAGAAGGGCCGCGTGGTATTAATTTCAATATGCGTTGGGTGGCTTCAATGGTGGCAGAAGTCTATCGCATTCTGACACGAGGCGGCATTTTCATCTACTCGCAAGATACTCGAGATACCTCTAAATCAGGCAAGCTTCGTCTAATGTATGAAGCCAACCCAATGGGCTATATTGTCGAACAGGCTGGCGGCCAATGCTCTACTGGTCGTGAACGTATCCTTGAGATTGTTCCTGACTCCATTCATCAACGAGTTCCGGTTATTCTGGGTTCAAAAAATGAAGTCGAAAGAGTTGTGTCTTACCATCTTGATTAATGACGGAATCGCCATCAGTCCGTTATTTAAAAGACCAAAATACTCACGAGGTTACTATTATGCGTAAGCCGCTCGTTGCCGGAAATTGGAAAATGAATAATCCAATTGAAAGCTCAAAAATACTACTAGAAAATATTTTACATCAGGCAGAACTACTCGAGAGCATACTCGCCAAAGATGGAAAAGCTTCAGCAGTAGATATCGCTATATTTCCACCGTCGGTGTATTTGAAAGAAACCCAGGAAATTTTAACCGGATCATCATTACACTGGGGCACTCAGAACGTATCGGCCTACGATGAGGGTGCTTACACTGGTGAGATATCAGCATCCATGTTACAAGGTTTTGGTTGTGACTATGTTTTAATTGGCCACTCTGAACGACGCTGTTTATACGAAACATTAGAATTAGATCAATTTGTTCTAGATAAGATTGTGGCACAAAAATATCAAATGGCCACCAGTCATGGCTTAACGCCTATCATTTGCATCGGTGAAACAGAGGAAGATTATGCTAAGGGAAAAACTGAGGAAGTGATTGCTCGCTTACTTGATGTTCTTATCGAATATAAAGGACCAAAAGCACTCAGTCAGACAGTTTTTGCATATGAACCCGTTTGGGCTATTGGTACCGGACAATCTGCCACACCGGAATGGGCCCAAGAAGTTCATTCATTTATGCGTCAACGTATCGCCAAGCATGATGCGGCAACAGCAGAATCATTACGGATCATTTATGGTGGTAGTGTTAATACCAATAATGCCGCTGCCATTTTCTCAAAACCAGATGTCGATGGCGGCTTAATCGGTGGAGCATCATTAGATGTAGATAAGTTTATTCAAATTTGCTTTGCCGCAGCACTGAAACCCAATACAAACTAGCGCGGTATTCAGATGAAAAAAAGCCCCAAGATCTTTCGATCTTGGGGCTTTTTCGTTTTTAAGATTTGCTTAACGGTTGCAGATGTACATTGTTACTTCGAAACCGAAACGCATGTCTGAATATTCTGGTTTAGTCCACATGATAAATACCTCTCAAAAATTAATATTTAGTAGGTTTCCGAATCCACTCTGGTCACCATGATTCATACTATACTCAGGTTATAAAGATAGTGTTAGAGGAAAACCCCTGATGTTACTCAGGAAATTTCTTAGTATAAATCAGTCGGTTACAGGCTTCCTCATCGTTACAAATTCTTCTGCTGCCGTAGGGTGAATGCCAATCGTAGCATCGAAATCAGCCTTAGTTGCACCCGCTTTAATAGCAATCGCGATACCCTGCATAATTTCACCCGCATCAGGTCCTACCATATGTACGCCGAGTATCTTATCGGTGTCACCATCAACCAATAATTTCATTAAAGTTCGTTCGTCTGAACCACTAATAGTATGTTTCATTGCCCGAAAACTAGATCGATATTTCATTACATTAGAATAGTCTGCCTTTGCTTGTTCTTCCGTCATACCCACCGTACCAATATTCGGCTGACAAAAGACCGTTGTCGCGATATTGCTATAGTCCAATTTGTAGGACTGATTATTATAAAGTGCACGCGCCAATGTCATACCTTCTTCAAGTGCAACAGGCGTTAATTCCATGCCACCAGTAGCATCACCTAGTGCATAGATACTGGGCTCACTGGTTTGAAACTGCTCATTAACCTTAATATAACCTTTGTCCGTCACGGTAATATTAACGTTCTCAATGCCTAAATCATCTAACTGTGGTTTACGACCTGTTGCATAAAGCACGGTATCAGCGATGATAAATGTGCCATCTTTAAGATTCACCTTTAATGATTGATCGGCTTGTTTTTCAATTGAGGTCACATCGGTATTAAAGCGTAAATTAACGCCTTTTTTAGGCATTTCTTGTGCAGCAAAGTTACGGATTTCATTATCAAATCCTTTTAAGAATAATTCACCACGATGCAATAATGTCACTTGTGAACCAAGGCCATTAAAAATGCCAGCAAATTCAACCCCGATATAACCGCCGCCAACAATGACTAAACGCTTAGGAAATGTTTCTAAATCAAACACATCATTGGAATTAACAACGTATTCACGTCCCTTAATTTCAGGTATAGACGGCCATCCACCTACCGCCAATAAAATGCGTTCAGTGGTATATTTTTTACCATTGACTTCAACAGTATGCTGATCAACGATCTTGCCACGACCTTTCATTACTTCAACATTTGCTTTATCTAAAATGCCATCATAAATGCCATTTAATCGACTAATTTCTTCGGTTTTATTGTCGCGTAACGTAGCCCAATCAAAGACTATTTCACCGGTACTCCAACCAAAATTTTTGCTATCGCTGAAATGGCGTGAGTATTCAGAGGCATAAACATACAATTTTTTGGGCACACAGCCTACATTGACACACGTTCCGCCCATGTAACGGTCTTCACACACAGCGACTTTGGCACCAAATGACGAAGCCATACGACTAGCACGTACACCACCTGAACCGGCACCAATCACAAAAAGATCATAATCATATTTCATAGTTTTTACCTTTTCGCTATCACTGTAAAAAGGCACCAGATATATTTATCTGATGCCTTGTTTAGACTAGCTATTTATTAAGTTGTATATCTTAAGCTAAATATTTCAACATTGTGTCAACATCACTGCGCTCAAATGGGTCTTCTGGGCAATTATCCATTTGACCTTCTTCAGCAAAGATTTGCTGGATTTGGCCATCAACAACATGCATAGCATAACGCCATGAACGATCACCAAAACCTAAGTTTTCTTTCTTCACTAACATACCCATTTTGCGAGTAAATTCGCCGTTACCATCTGGTAACATTTTTACGTTTTTTAGGCCTAGATTTTTAGACCATTGGAACATAGTGAACGCATCGTTGACACTTACACAATAGACGTCATCAATACCCTTAGCTTTAAGTTGATCATATTTAGCTTCAAAACCAGGAAGGTGAGTGCTAGAACATGTTGGTGTGAACGCACCTGGCAAAGCAACAATAATAACGTTTTTGCCTTTAAAAACATCATTGCTTGTCACATCCTGCCAGCGGAACGGGTTGTCACCGCCAAGGCTTTCATCTCGTACACGGGTTTTAAATGTAACGTCTGGTACTGTCTTATTATTTTCCATTTGCATTTCCTTTTTGTTTGAAAGTGATTGATTCATCTAAAGCAACGCTTATGTGCGTTGCTTGATTGAGACTCATTATCCATAAAACCATACACAAGGTAAAACGACTTATTTCTATAACTATAAGTGGCAAAAGCGATTGAATGTAACTACTATTTAATTAAATATTATTGAACAAAAAATAGTAACGATTACTATACCTTAGCTAAATTTAAACCCTCAGCTTTTCTTTATTGAGCATATCTAAATCAAGCATGTTAAATTCCATGCCCTACTTTAACCTTTTAGGCCGACAGAAATGTACCCCAATTTTCGGACAGCACCCTTAGGAGCTATTTTCCTTCAATTAAGCCGCCAATTGACCGCTCAAATTATCATACATCAAGCTCGGTGTTGTACCCAAGGTTTGATGTTTTCTTTCCTCGTTGTAAAAGTTGA
The DNA here is from genome assembly GCA_024636315.1 of Methylophaga sp. Classification (GTDB taxonomy): domain Bacteria; phylum Pseudomonadota; class Gammaproteobacteria; order Nitrosococcales; family Methylophagaceae. The sequence goes on along the minus strand of JAGXHJ010000075.1, from coordinate 26,786 downwards.
GCCAGGCTTTAATTCCTGCTTTAGCTTCGGTGACTGAATCATAGGCGTTTAAATAAATTTCTTCATATTTAATACTACGCCAGAGGCGTTCTACAAAGACATTGTCACGCCAAGCGGCTTTACCGTCCATACTGATTCTGATGTCATTTTCTTTCAGTACTTGAGTGAAAATATCACTGGTAAATTGTGACCCTTGGTCGCTATTGAAAATAGCGGGTTTGCCATAGTGATGAATCGCCTCTTCCAACGCATCAACACAAAACTGACTGTCCATGCTGTTAGATACTCGCCAAGACAGTACCTTACGGCTGTACCAGTCCATTATCACCGTTAAATAGACAAAGCCCGAACTCATCGGCACATACGTTATATCGGTAGCCCATACGTGATTGGGTTGATTAATTGTTAAGCCACGCAGCAGATAAGGATAAATCTTATTCTTTGGGTGTTTCTTACTGGTATTGGGTTTGGGATAAATAGCTTGAATGCCCATTTGCTTCATCAGCCGATAAACACGCTTGTGATTAGTGGCTTCGCCACTATCACACAAACTGTCGGTGATGCGTCTCACACCAAGGTAAGGTCTACTCAGATGTATTTGGTCAATCAGTTGCATTAGTTTTAAATCATCATCCGATGGTGGTGCTACACGATGATAAATACTTGAACGACTTACCTTGAGAAGACGGCATTGTTGAACAATGGACAGCTTATTCTTTTTTGAAACCATGTGTTTGCGCTCAGCTACATTTAGCGACCGAGCGCTTTGGACAAAAAATCATTCTCCATGGTGATCTCACCTATTTTGGCTTGTAATGATTTTATTTCTGACTCTCTGTCTGGCGCTAAGCCTTTGCCTGATGCAAAGACTTCTGCTGATTGTTCCAGTAATTGCTTTTTCCATTTCACGACTAGATTGGCATTGATAGCATAACGGCTGGCTATTTCGCTTAATGTTTGATCGCCTTTGATGGCTGCCAGTGCGACTTTAGCTTTAAAGTCTGGGGAATGATTTCTACGTTTTTGACTCATTTTCTGTTCCTCATTTTTCAATAATTATAAAACAGAAAATAACTCCTTAGTTTTCAGATTAGCTGTCCGATGGATGGGGTACAGTTCAGTTCATTATCAATTGATCAATGAGACGGGGCTTGAACTCGCACTGCAAATACAAAAGCATTTTCAACACGCTATTCCTATCATTATCATCACTGGTACTAGCGATCTGAAAATTCGTGAAGCTATCGAAAGACAAGGCTGTCAGTTTATGATGAAACCCGTCAAACCTGAGGGCCTTAACTCCCGACTACTACAACTATAAACAATGATTATTTGATGTAATCCTTAAGAGCTATATCCCTCAGAAGTATTTATTTAAGTCTGGTAAAAACAACGTTATCAGTAGCATTATTAGCCACAGCAATGACTAGTTTTGCTGGAAGTTTAAACGTCAGTAAAGAAGTAACGGTCAATGCTAGCCCTGACACAACATGGAAAATGATTGGTGATTTCAATCATCTTGATGCTTGGCATCCAGTTGTAGTTAGCAGTGAATTAACACATGGTAAAACAAATGATACACGCTTGTTAACCTTAGGTAATGGCGCGACAATTACTGAAAAACAAGTCTCTCGTAATGACGCTGAAAGAAGCTACACCTATGCAATCGTAGAGTCACCATTACCTGTTGCAGATTATATTTCAACTATCTCCGTTGCACCTGCTGCTGATGGCAAATCTACAGTCACATGGAGCTCTGGTTTTGATGCCAAAGATGCAAGTGATCAAGATGCCGTTAATGCAATTGCAGGCATTTACGATGCAGGGCTGAACAATTTAGACAAACACTTCAATAAACGTTGGAGAAGACCCTAAGTCCTTAGATAGCGGCTTAGGGTATAACGCTTGGTTCATGTCAAAAGCATTTTAGCATTCTGCAAAACCTTATCAAAAGCCGTATAGAATTCGACAAGCCCCGCTTTTGCTCCCTCGATATCGTCAGCTTGATATCTGAGGAATAGGCTTTGGGCAATTTGGTGAAATTCTTGGTATACCATATCGAGTCCAGCTAAGCCCTCGTGTGAAAATAACAGCTCTTGCTGTTCGCGTCTTAGCCATTTGCCACAATGGTCATGTTTGCTCGACATCAGAGGCCAATCCTTCGCATCACCGGCTGACGCTTGGATATTACTTGAAAAACGGTTCATCCAGCATGTTGCCACCAGTTGAAATAGTTTCACTTTATCTTCTTTAACACTTCGTTGTTGCTTACTAAAGTGTATCCATTCCTGATTCGGCTCATAATGGCCCAGCCAATCAGCCAATTCATTAGCGGGCATGGGTTTAGCGATTCCATAACCTTGAGCTTGCTCACAGCCCATCATAATTAACATCACACCATGCTCATGAGACTCGACACCTTCAGCAATAACCTTCCGATTAAAGGCGTTAGCCAAGCCAATAACACCTTCAATGATGGCGTAGTCACTTGAATCGTCAAGTATATCTCTAACAAAACTCTGGTCTATCTTGAGCGTGTTAGCAGATAGATTTCGTAAATGTGTTAATGATGAATAACCAGTACCAAAATCATCTAACGCGACATTAACACCGAGTTTATGTTGAACCGTCTTAATAATATTGCTGATGGCATCAAGATCACCTAAAGCACTACTTTCCAATATTTCTAGTTGCAATGAGTGAGCATTCACCGTTGAATGTGCGGCTAAAGCCTCAGAAAGTTGCGTGAAGAATGGTTCAGACCGAAGATGATGTGAAGCAATATTGACACTGACTTCAAGCTCGATACCTTGCTGATTCCATTTCTGTAACTGGCCTAAAGCCTGATTAATAACCCAGTTACCAATCATAATTTCTACATCGGTACCATCAATGAAGGGTAGAAAAGACAGCGGTGGAATAAGCCCTTTTTCTGGATGAAGCCAACGAATAAGGGCCTCAACACCAAATACCTCGCCTGTCACCATATTGACTTTAGGCTGGTAGTATAAAGTGAACTCATTATTGATTAAACCCTGCTTAATTTCAGCTAAGCGATGGTGCTTATTAACGGCGTCCTGATCATCTTGAGTATCGAATAGTTGATAACGATTTCGCCCCGCCTGCTTCGCTTGATACATCGCCTGATCGGCATGACGCAATAAAGTGTCAATATCACTCTTATCTGCTGGGAATAGGGTGACGCCGGTAGATGCTGATATATTATGGGCATAGCCATCAATTATATAAGGTGCCGCCAATGAGAGATGTATACGATCCAAGGTTTGCTTGCAGTGCTCATAGGAATCAATATCATTAAGCAAACAAGCAAATTCATCGCCCCCTTGACGAGAGACGGTATCTTCTTCTCTAAGGCCGGCCTTAATTCGCGCTGCCACTTCAATCAGTAACTGGTCCCCCACCTCATGACCATAGTTATCATTGACGGGTTTGAAATTATCTAAATCAAGAAAACAAACAGCCAGTTGAGCTTTGGTGCGTTTACTATGAGCAATCGCTTGATGAAAACGATCAGTAAATAAAGCACGATTAGGCAAACCTGTCAGCAAGTCATAATGTGCCATCAGACTAAGTTTTTCTTGTTGTTGTTTACGGTCTGTTATATCCGTAAAAACACCGATATAGTTAATAACCTGACCATGGTTATCTAACAGTTTGGAGATCGTCAACATTTCGACATAGAGTTCTCCGCCTTTTTTACGATTCCAGACCTCTCCTTGCCAGTGACCATGTCGTTGAAGTTCCTGCCACATTTCTTCATAAAACGCTGAAGATTGTCTTCCTGAGTTAAGTACGCTTGGTTTTTTGCCAATAACATCCTCAAGCTCGTATCCTGTAATGTCGCAATATGCTGGGTTAACATCAATAATTATATTATTGGCATCCGTAATAAGGATACCTTCATAAGTATCAGAAAATACCCGAGCAGATAACATCAGTTTTTCTTCAATTTTTTTCCTAGCCGTAATGTCTTGATGCGTCCCACAGAGCCTGAGCGGTTCATGAGTAGTCTCATCGTATTCAACAACCGCACCAGCGCCCTGTATCCACACCCAATGTCCATCGACATGTTTCATTCTAAAATCAGCAACATAGGCTTCATTTGACGTTATATGCGCCTGAACTGTTTCGATGACCGATTGCTTATCATCTGGATGAATAAGCGCTTCCCAGTCACTTAAGGTATTCGTCAACTTATCTCGTGATAGACCGAGCATTGATAGCCATCGGTCATTAACAATATGCTCGCCTGTTTTATAATTCCAATCCCAATAGCCTAACTGAGCACCTTCAATAACATTTTCTAACTGATGTTTCGAAATTTGACTTTGTTCTTCTGCTAGCTTTCGTTCCGTGATGTCATAAAGCACCACCGTGTATTCTGCATTGCTATTGATAGTGACCTGATTATTTGTAAGACTTGCTAAGGCTGTATGACTCGAGCCATTTTTACTCTGAATGTTAATTTCCACTGGCGCAACAATATCAGTTGAAGACTGGAATTCCTTAACATATGCTTTCCATATGGAGATGATATGTTCTCTATATTCTGGATTGGGATAGGCTTTAATCCGCCAATCATCGACGGTGGGTATGTCTTCGACGGTATAACCATAAGTCTTAATAAAGGCAAAATTAACAAAGGTAATTTCTTGTTTGCCATTCATTAAAACATAGGGAATAGGCGAGCTTTCGATAAGGTTTTTAAATTTAAGGTTAGCAAGCGATGCCTTCATCGAAGCCTTTAAAAATAAAAACAACATAAAAAACGGTGTCAACGCACCAGCAACAAGATATAAGCGAGTTAGCCATATATCATCGGGTAGTGCTTTCCACCCCCCTTTCGGGCTTGCCACTATTAACCATGATCCATTGGGTACGGTAATAACCGAGGCTATATTTTTTTGCTCAAATAATTGGGGATCGCCAAAAAACACAGCGCCATGTTCACCTAAGCCATCTTGACCTCTAATCGCGATATCTATCGGTAACGCAGTATCAAGGAGACCACTTTCCCTATAAAAGCTCTCTGCATCAATAACGGCTGAGATCATGCCCCATAAATACTCATCACCACCGGAACTTTCCAAAAACACTGGGATCCTGGAAATTAAAGCCAAGCCTCCTTGTACAAGCTCCAAAGGCCCCGCCAGTACCAATTGTTTAGATTTTATCGCTCGGCTGACCGAATCAAACTGCTTAGGTAGCATTCTATAATCAATACCTATCGCCGCTTCATTACCCTCAACGGGATACATATATTTAATAATCAGATTGGGTGCCGCGGCAATATTTCTAAGCTGAACAGAACCATCGAATGTTTTCTTAGCGCCTATTATAAAATCCTGTTGGGACAATGATGGATTAATAGCAAATAGTGCGGGTAACCCTTTAACGACCTGAATATTGTTATACAGGTTAAAAGTAAGATTATTGGCAATAGGTAGTAAATCAGCTTGAACTTGGTTCTCTGTTTGAGCCATATATTTCTGGATAACGTAGTTATTTATAACCACTAATGCTGTAAGCAACATTGTAGCAATGACTGCCATAAGCATATAGAATTTAAATTTTGTATTAGCCATGGAGTCGGTTAGGAATACTCATCTCAGAAATCTGCTTATAGTTTACATATGTTTACATGTGTTTACATAAAAATAACATCATAAGAAATAGGCTATTTATCCTTAAGAAAGCATAGTATTCGACTTTTCAATATCATCTATGGTTTGGGCCAGCTATCCAGATTAACCTTATTGTCCGTTTATTTTTGACAAAATGTACAGTGAACAACACGACAAGTGCTATACCAATAATAATGTGGATGGTGCTGGCTAATAAAATTAATGGGTTACTGGCGAGATATAATAAACCAAGGCCGGTCAGCGTTAAGGTGAAAAATATCGCGTTCAAACTAACACCACTACGCTGGTTTTTTAGCTACGAATACTTGCTCGCATGTGAATAGCAGATAAAGTTCCCACCATAAGGTAAGAGCTTAGGCTATGACCAGCCATTGTTACAAGGCGATCACCGCCGCTCAATTGCCAAAGAACATCCCATTCAAACCGCATAGTCAGGGTAGCTGGAATAAGCAATCATCCTGTCATCACCAGCGTAATTAAACTTGTTAAAAGTACTAGATAAAGCCAGTTAGGATAGGCCGTTATAACGATAAGAGCCCACCAGCAACTCGCCACCCAGTAACGCTATTTTGTTATTGACGGTATTGTCAGTAGCAACACCAGCTACCTTGGTTAAAGCATCTGCTAACCAAGATAATCCGGCTTTAACTGTCCAGATACCGGCTTTGTAAGCATGAGTGTGACTATTCAGAATCATGCTGGGAAAACGACTGTCATAATCAAACTGAGCACTTGATATTGAAATCGCAGTATTGGCAAACGTTCCAAGAAAAGTGTGTGACTCATCCATTTCCCGTCGATAGACAGGAATGGTCATATCACCAAAAACGCGTAAATCACCACCAGCATTAATCCACCCAGAATGAATACCCTGTTGTTGTAGAATATTCACAGCATGATCAACCGCATAACCTTTGGCAATGCCATCCAGCGTGATACGAATAGGGCGTAATAATCTAGCGTGACAACCATTTAGGATGACATCGTCCACCGTACCAATGCTAACAGGGCGTATTCCGCCATGATCCGGTAGCATACCTTTTTCAATTAGTGCTCCACCAATAGTACAGTTAAAGTCGCCGTCAGTAACACCGGTCATATGCAAAGCGATGCGAAGCACATCCGCAGTCATTGGATGTAATTCAATACCATGGTGTCCTGACTTATTAAGTCGGGATATATCGCTGTCGGCATTATGTAAGCTCAATAAATCCTGAACCTTTGCAATACCTTTAAATGCAGCAGTAATGGCATCACCACCGTTATCCATTTCCGTGATGACGCCTACTTCTACAAACGTACCCAATAATGGCTGCATACGTTTTAATTTATTCATTTGATATCACCACTTGATGTAACGCTAATAAACGCTTCACACCTTCAGGTGAAACTTCAGCACCAGAAGCACTAATACGTAATTTTTGAGGCATGCCTGTAACCCTTTTGTGTAAATAATTTAATAAGGATTATAGATGATTCACAGTTAAATGCAAATCATTCTCATTTGCATTTAACTGGTGCCGAAAAAATCCGGAATCAGTAAATCCTCGCATAGCTAATAAAATATCATTGCTCGTTGCCTGCACTATTTATAATCGACAATCTTTCTTGGGCGCCATTTTGGTGCGAAAAATTTTTCGCCAAACAACGAAGCCAATAAAACAGCATATAAATCAGTCCATTATATTCGGGCATGATATATGTATGAAATTACGACTAGCTGTATCCATTGTTGATACATTCTAAATAAATTCCCTCTAAATATATCAAGGCAATAAGTTGAATACGAATGATGCATTGCTAGATCCTCCTGAACACAATGCGCCAATGCGTATCATTAAAAGTCGTCGTGACTACAACACTTGGGTAGGTAACGAGACGCTAGAAGATTATGCATTACGCTTTACACCCCATTCATTTAGAAAATGGTCAATATTTCGTGTTTCTAATACCGCATTAGGTGCTATTGCATTTTTAGTACAGGAAGCTATTGGCGGTACACTTGCGGTCAACTATGGCTTTTATAATGCCTTTTGGGCAATTTTAGCCGTCAGCATCATTATCTTTTTAATTAGTATGCCAATTAGTTTTTATGCTGCTAAGTATGGCCTAGACATGGACTTACTTACTCGAGGAGCCGGGTTTGGTTATATAGGCTCCACGATTTCGTCCTTTGTTTATGCTACCTTCACCTTCATCTTGTTTGCCCTAGAGGCGGCAATAATGGCCTATGCTCTGACCTTATATTTCGATATACCGCTCTATGTTAGTTATCTAATATGTGCGATTGTCGTTATACCGTTAGTGACTCATGGCGTTACCTTAATTAGTGCTATTCAAATGTTTACCCAGCCAATCTGGTTATTACTTATGTTTGGATCGGTCAGCTTTATTCTGTTAAAAGAACCCACGATTCTCAGTGAACTTTGGTCTTTTTCTGGATCAACGGATAATGCGAGTACTTTTAATATTTATATGTTTGGAAGTGCGATTGCTGTCGCTTTAGCGTTAGTGCCACAGATTGGTGAGCAGGTAGATTATCTGCGGTTTATGCCACAAAAAAATAGTGAAAATAAACTAGCATGGAATCTCGGCGTCCTTGCTGCTGGTCCAGGCTGGATAATTATCGGTATGCTGAAGTTATTTATTGGTGCGTTATTAGCGTATTTAGCCATTAGAGCAGGCATGTCATTTACTGAAGCTGAAAACCCCACCAATATGTATTACGTGGCATTTGGTTATGTATTCTCAAATGTAAATGTCATTTTAGCGGTCACGGTGTTTTTTGTCGTCCTTTGTCAGGTAAAAATTAATATAACGAATGCTTATGCTGGTTCCTTGGCGTGGTCAAACTTTTTTGCACGACTCACACACAGCCATCCTGGTCGGGTTGTATGGTTGGTATTTAATGTATTTATCGCAACATTACTGATGTTGCTTGACGTGTTTCAAGCGCTTGAGCAAGTGCTTGGCCTTTACTCCAATATCGCTATCTCCTGGATTGCAGCAGTAGTCGCCGATCTTGTTATTAATAAACCTTTAGGTTTAAGTCCCAAGGGTATTGAGTTCAGACGCGCTTATTTATATGACATCAATCCTGTTGGTGTGGGTGCAATGGGACTCGCATCCCTAATATCAGTTGCCGCCTTTTTAGGTGTGTTTGGTAAGGAGGCTCAGTCATTTTCATCTTTTATTGCCATGATAACGGCTTTTGTAATGAGCCCATTGATTGCCTGGATAACTAAAGGAAAATATTATTTAGCGCGTACGCCCTATCAATTTAAAGCCAAGCAAACTCATGCAACGTGCTGTGTCTGTGATCGCGAGTATGAAATTGATGATGTCGCACACTGTCCAGCATATCAGGGACCCATTTGCTCACTGTGTTGTTGCTTAGATGTAAGGTGCCATGATGCCTGCAAACCTGATGCTACATTAGGCTCTCAGTGGCAGCGGATTGTCATTTCACTACTTCCTCGCTCATGGTCTGATAATATACATAGCGGTGTTGGTCATTATTTACTACTTATGTTCTTAACTATCGTTGTACTCGCTTCGATTCTTGGCTTGATTTACATTAACGTATCGTTGACGGTGACAGAATTTTCAGACATGGTTTTACCCCTGATCCAAGATGGTTTTCTAAAGGTTTTTTATGCACTTATTTTAGTGGGTACGGTGATTGTTTGGTGGTTGGTATTAACGTCGCAAAGCAGAAAAGTGGCACAACAAGAGTCGAATAATCAGAATCAATTATTGCAACGCGAAATCACATTACATATGCAAACTGATGTCGAGTTACAGAAGGCCAAAATGGCTGCTGAACTGGCCAATGATGCTAAAAGCCGTTATATAACCGGAATTAGCCATGAGTTAAGAACACCTTTAAATAGTATTCTTGGCTATGCGCAACTATTAAATAATGATGAAAAAATTATTTCATCAAATCGTTATGCGACGGAAGTTATTCTGCGTAGTGGTGATCACCTATTGTCATTAATCGATGGCACTTTGGATATCGCTAGAATAGAAAGTGGCAAGTTACAGTTTGATATCAAGCCTTTACGACTACCAGAATTTCTACAGCAAATTATTAGCATGTTTGAAATTCAAGCTAGAAATAAAGGTCTGGATTTCAAATACATCATCGATTCAAACTTGCCTGCAGTTGTAAAAGCAGATCAAAAAAGACTAACGCAGATCTTGATTAATATATTAGGTAATGCGGTCAAATATACGGTAAAAGGCAGTGTGTATATTCACTTTAGCTATGCGCATACGCTATTGCTGGCGGAAGTTAGAGATACTGGACCAGGTATCAGCGATGAGGAGCTGGAAACAATTTTTGAACCGTTTGTCAGAGGAAGCTCTGTTCAGGGTACCGGTGGTACTGGTCTGGGTTTAACAATCAGTAAATTGTTAACTGAACTGATGGGCGGGGATATGAAAATTCGCAGCGAACTGGGAAAGGGGACATGTTTTAATCTACGTCTGTTCCTACCTAGTATTCGAGTTGATGGTGACTTCCCACCATTGCCTGTTCATCAAATGCCAATAGCTTATAAAGGTCCACGTTATAAGATACTCGTCGTCGACAATGAGCCTCTTGATAGAGAACTATTGATTAATGTACTCAAGCCATTAGGATTTGAAGTCAAAGCAGCTGAATCTGGAATCGCTTGTTTACAAGTCTACCAATCGTTTAACCCTGATATTATTTTTATGGATCTTGCTATGCCTCAAATGGATGGTTGGGAAACGATTAATATTATTCGGAATATTCATCATTCAGAGGTTAATATTGCAATCATATCTGCCAATGCATTCGATAGAAATTTAGAAAATACATCGCACATGACGGCTGATGACTTTATAGTGAAGCCTGTTAATTTAATTGATTTGATCAATTGGATTGGTACGCAGTTACCTTTAGAGTGGATCTACTCACAGAAAAGTAATGAGAAAGTTATTGTTCAGGAACCGGTATATCAATTTCCACCCACGGAACAATTAGAATCACTTCTGAACTTCATTGATCTTGGTTATATGGCTGGAGTTAAAAATCTACTTAATGAGATTGAGCAACAAGAGCAGGCTAATCCTGAATTTATTCATAACATGAAAGATATGACTCAATCCTTCGATTTAGATGCATTGAAACAGTTTATTGAAACCGCCTTGGAGAACAAGTGATATGAAGGAAAGTGCACTTGTTTTAGTCGTTGATGATACGCCAGATACACTCGCATTGTTGCACGATAGTCTAGATGAGTCTGGTTATACTGTTTTAGTCGCGACCAATGGTGCTTCCGCCATAAAAATCTGTCATGAATTGGCCCCAGACATTGTTTTACTTGATGGTGTTATGCCGGGAATGGATGGTTTCGAGGTTTGTAAACGACTTAAACAAGATCTAAATACTCGTCATATCCCCGTTATTTTTATGACAGGTCTGACTGAGTCTGAGCATGTTGTCGCTGGGTTCTCTGCCGGAGGTATTGATTATGTCACTAAACCTTTGAATCCAACTGAAGTCATTGCTCGATTGGAAACCCACTTGGGTACTGCTCGAAGGATGAGCCAAACACAAAGTGCTCTCGATGCCTTTGGTCAGGCGGCGATTGCTTTTTTACCAGGTACAACAAAAATTATTTGGCAATCACCTTTATCAAAGCAGCTGATCCATAATTATTTTGCCAAAAATGACCTCACTGGTGAGTATGATCTTTCTGTTTTATCACCATGGGTTCAGCAACTTTCAAACAATAAAGCGAAATCTACACCGTTTAAACACGAGAACAGTCATGGCCGTCTTGTTTTCACAGCTAACGATATCGATAGTGATGAACAATGGCTTTTTTTACTACGTGAAGAGTCAGAATCGAATCAAATTCAGGCTTTGAAAGCGATATTCAAGCTGACCAATCGTGAAGCAGAAGTGCTTCACTGGGCGACATTAGGTAAAACCGATAAATTGATTGGTGAAATATTAGGTACAAGCCCAAGAACAGTCAGTAAGCACATGGAGCACGTATTAATTAAATTGGGTGCCGAAAGTCGGACAGCAGCAGCTGCAATGGCCGTTAATAAGCTTCGTGGTTCACCCGTTTCTTCTTGAAAAACATTAACGCAGTTGCCACAACGGCGAATTCACTAAGTAGCGATAACAATTGCCGCAATAAAGCCGCTGACAATTTTCTCTAGCAATTAGTTCAGCTAATAAATGGCAATTGCGTAGTTTCACCCCCCATTTATTCACATTTAAAAACAATAGCTTAGGATTTTGTACGTAGGTTTACGTATATAGAAATTACCCCTCCCTCATTAGTATTACTTTCGAACACGGTTTTCATATGACTTTTAGATAGTAATAGGGGTAAGGCAAATGAGTAAATTGAAAAAACTAACTGGCTTGGTCGCTGTGGCAAGCACCCTTATGGTCGCTACATCAGCGATGGCGGGTGCAAAGATTGAGGGTGACAACGGCAAATGGATAAGTGTTGGCATCGGTGCAAGAACAAGCTTTGCAGCAGTTGAAGATGCATCACCTAGTGGTGACGACTGGTCTAATGATTTTAATCTAGATAGTGCTCGTATCTACGTCAATGGTCAAATCACAAAAAATGTTGGCTTTGAATTTAATACTGAAGCTTTTTGGAGTAGTTCAAACGCCCCATTTGATACGGAGTATGGCATTTTAGATGCTATAGGTAAGTTTACAATTAGCCCTGAATTTAATGTTTGGGTTGGACGTATGTTGGTACCAGCAGATCGCGAGGAAATGAGTGGTCCATATTATGCGAATATCTGGAATTGGGCTAAAACACCATTTGGTCCAGCCGATTGGGGTGAAGATCATGGTGCTGGTAATGCCGGTTTATACGGTCGTGATGAAGGTGTGACGGTATGGGGTGCTTTAGGCGAAGAAAAACGCTTCACTTATGCTGTAGGTGTTTTCGAAGGTTATGAAAGTACAGGTGGTACAGATGCTGATCCAGATGATAACTTTTTATATTCTGGCCGCTTCAGCTACAACTTCTTAAATGTTGAAAGTAATCCCGGATATTATACGAGCAGTACATATTACGGTGGCGCAGGTGATGTATTAACAGTATCTGTAGCAGCGCAAATGGAAGAAGATGCAGCAGGTACAGTCGGTGATTTAGGTGACTTTACTGGTTTATATGCCGATGTCCTTTATGAAACTGTTCTAGAGAATAAAGGTGTCATCACTGTTGAAGCTGCATATAAAGATTTCGACCTAGATGGCAAAACAAACTCTTTTGGTTTGTTTGAAGGTGATTCTTGGAAAGCAACAGCCTTATATCTAATGCCTAGAAAAATGGGTATTGGCAAAATTCAACCTTACTTTGCCTATTCAGAAGTAAGTCCAGAAGGTGGCGCTGACACTGAAACAATCGACGTAGGCTTTAACTATCTTATTGATGGTGTTAATTCAAGAGTGATGGTCGCTTATACAAATTCTGACACTGATGGTGGTACGGAGACTGATGCTTTTGTTATCGGTTACCAATTCCAATATTAATCAACATCTTAACGCTATAAATTTCGGAGAAATAAAACATGAGTCTCAAACGTAAATTACTAACATCATTAGTTTCAGTTGGCGTATTAATGGCAAGCAGCGCCTATGCCGCTGATGACACAATCAAAGTCGGTGTCTTACATTCATTATCAGGCACTATGGCGATCAGTGAAACAACATTGAAAGATACGGTGTTGATGTTGATTGAGGAACAAAATAAAAAAGGTGGCCTCTTAGGTAAAAAATTAGAACCTGTTGTTGTTGACCCTGCCTCTAACTGGCCTTTATTTGCTGAAAAAGCGAAAGAATTAGTAGATAAAGAAAAAGTGGCAGCGGTTTTCGGTTGTTGGACGTCTGTTTCACGTAAATCTGTATTGCCAGTGTTCGAAGAATCAAACAGCATCCTTTTCTACCCAGTTCAGTATGAAGGTGAAGAATCATCGAAAAATGTGTTCTACACCGGTGCTGCGCCAAACCAACAAGCTATACCGGCAGTTGATTATTTGATGAATAATAGTGGTGTTAAGCGTTGGGTATTAGCGGGGACGGACTATGTTTACCCACGTACAACGAACAAAATTCTTGAAGCGTATTTGAAATCTAAAGGGGTTGCCGCTGAAGATATCATGATCAACTACACACCATTTGGTCATTCTGACTGGCAATCAATTGTATCTGATATCAAAAAATTTGGTTCTAAAGGCAAAAAAACAGCCGTCGTTTCGACGATCAATGGTGATGCTAACGTGCCTTTCTACAAAGAACTAGGTAACCAAGGTATTTCTGCTGAAGATATTCCAGTTATTGCATTCTCAGTGGGTGAAGAAGAACTATCTGGTATGGACACTAAACCGTTAGTGGGTCACTTAGCGGCATGGAACTACTTCATGAGCATTGATGCAGATGCTAACTCTAAGTTCATTACTGAATGGCACAAATTCACTAAAGATGACAAACGTGTAACGAATGATCCGATGGAAGCAACGTATATTGGTTTCAATATGTGGGTTAAAGCGGTAGAAAAAGCAGGTACAACGGATCCTACTGCGGTACAAGATGCCATCATTGGTATTTCAGTTCCAAATCTAACGGGTGGTTACGCGGCGATGATGCCAAATCATCACATTACTAAACCTGTCATTATTGGTGAAATTCAAGATGATGGTCAGTTTGGTACTGTTTGGGAAACATCTGGCTTAGTAGCGGGTGATGCATGGTCTGACTATTTAGAAGGCTCTAAAGACATTATTTCTGACTGGCGTGCGCCATTGTCTTGCGGTAGCTACAATGTGAAAACAGCGAAATGTTCAGGTCAGAACTTCTAATGACTAGAAGCGTTTGATGCGTGGGCCAGACACCGCTTTTGTGTCTGGCCTCTTTTTTTTTGGAATTATATAGATCACCGCTAATTTGATCTAAGATTGAGTCATTTTTGAATAAAGACCGCTTTATTCAAAAATCCCATAATTTTTAAGAGTGTGAGTAATGACATACATAACTAGATTGTTCGTAGTAATGCTGATGGTAATACTGCCTTTTAATTCTTCATCCTTTGCCAATGATGAGACGCCATCTGATTTTGTCGCTACGCTTTCAGGTTTAACATCGTCTAATTTTAAAACACGAACTCAGGCTATAGATAAGCTTGCTCAAAGCAAAGACAAACGTTTGGCAATGGTGATAAATGCCTTACTTAATAGTCAACTCCACTATCGCAAATCAGATAAATTAATCGCCGTCTTATCAGAGAAGAATAGTAAAGAATATGCCGTCGCGGTATTAACGGGCGAAAAGCTGGAGGTGATTAAGTCATCAGAATGGAAAAAAGTTATTATCAGCAATAGCCTGCGCACTACATTACGTGATTCGCTGGCAATGATTGAACTCAATGATGAAGATGCAGACGTAAGAAAAACAGCTGTTGCTCAAGTATTAAGTCAAATAGATGTTGGACAATTAGCTTTTTTACAAAAGCGCTTTGAATTAGAACAGGACGATGAAGTCAAAGCACAATTGAATATTGCTATTTCAACCTTACTGCTTAAGAAGAATGAAGGCGATACCCTTAGTTTAATAGCAAAAGTGAAGGACAGTGTTAACCCCAGTGTCCGTCAAGTACTTGCAGAAGTCATCGAAAATGCAAAAGATCCAGAAATCAAACAACTAGCGACAAAAACATTAGCGAAGATAGATCAACGAGTTAGTCGATATGCCAAAATTGAAACATTATTTTTTGGTTTAAGTCTTGGTTCGGTATTGGTACTCGCGGCAATTGGATTGGCGATAACCTTTGGTGTAATGGGCGTTATCAATATGGCCCATGGCGAATTGATTATGCTGGGTGCATATACCACCTATGTTGTTCAACTTTGGTTGCCAAACTTAATCGAATACTCTGTTTTGATTGCTATCCCTCTCGCATTTATCGTTTCTGGATCGGTTGGCATCTTAATAGAACGTGGCATTATTCGCTTCTTGTATGGCAGACCACTTGAGACTTTATTAGCCACATTTGGTGTCAGCTTAGTCTTGCAACAGCTTGTCCGCACAATATTCAGTCCATTGAATCGTGCCGTAGAAACACCGTCATGGATGAGCGGGGTATGGCAGATTAATGACGCATTAGCGTTGACCTTAAATCGCCTCTATATCATTGCTTTCGCTTTAATCGTTTTTTCCATACTATTGTTTATATTGAAGAAAACAACGCTTGGGCTGAAGGTAAGAGCCGTTTCCCAAAATCGTGCTATGGCGAGATCAATGGGGGTTAAAGCTAATTGGGTTGATGCGATGACTTTTGGTCTAGGCTCAGGTATTGCGGGTGTAGCCGGCGTGGCACTTAGCCAACTCACCAATGTAGGTCCAAATCTTGGCCAAGCTTATATTATCGACTCATTTATGGTGGTTGTATTTGGTGGTGTAGGTAATTTGTGGGGAACCTTAGTGGCTGGATTAAGTTTGGGCATTACCAATAAATTACTCGAGCCTTGGGCAGGGGCTGTGTTAGCTAAAATATTGGTACTGATATTCATCATTTTATTTATTCAGAAACGACCTAATGGGCTATTTCCACAAAAAGGTCGAGCTGCAACCTAGGGTGAATCTGTGAATAAAAATAATAATGATGGGACTAAATAATATGTTTTTAAAGAAAATACTCAAAGATGACCGTGGGGGCCAAGTATTCCTTACTATCTTATTAGTGGTAAGCATTCTCGTGCCTTTATCAAACTTGCTAGTACCGGAGGGCAGTACTTTTCATTTAAGCACCTATACCGTTACTTTATTGGGTAAATATCTTACCTATGCCTTATTGGCGATAGCGGTAGATTTAGTGTGGGGTATTTTAGGCATCCTTAGCTTAGGACATGGCGCCTTCTTCGCTTTGGGTGGTTATGCGATGGGCATGTATCTAATGCGTCAAATTGGCGATCGAGGCGTATATGGTAATCCTGAATTACCCGATTTTATGGTTTTCCTTAACTGGTCTGAGCTACCTTGGTTCTGGCAGGGCTTTGATCAGTTCTGGTTTGCAGCCGTAATGGTGGTATTAATACCTGGTTTATTGGCCTTCGTGTTTGGTTGGTTAGCATTTCGTTCTCGTGTGACTGGGGTATATTTATCTATTATGACTCAAGCCTTGACCTATGCCTTAATGTTGGCGTTTTTTAGAAATGAGTTGGGTTTTGGTGGCAATAATGGTCTAACGGACTTTAAAGATATTCTCGGTTTTTCACTTCAAAGTGATGCGACCAGAGTCGGTTTATTCATTGCTTCAGCAGTCGCCTTGGCATTTGGCTATTTATCGTGTCGAGCGATCGTGCAATCAAAGTTAGGACGTGTTGCCATTGCTGTTCGAGATTCAGAAGATCGCCTACGTTTCATTGGCTATCGCGTAGAAAATGTTAAGTTATGGATCTTCACTTTTTCAGCAATTCTTGCGGGTATCGCGGGTGCCTTGTATGTTCCGCAAGTGGCGATTATTAATCCTGGTGAGTTTTCTCCATTATTATCTATCGAAATGGTTATTTGGGTTGCCATTGGTGGACGTTCAACACTCTATGGTGCAGTTATAGGAGCCATTCTTGTCAACTTTTCCAAAACCTATTTTACAGGTGCATTTCCTGAAATTTGGCTATATGCATTAGGTGGCCTATTTATCTTTGCAACTATGTTTTTACCTCGGGGCGTAGCAGGACTGTTTAAAAAAAATGAGGCGGCTCAAGCATGAGTACACTAGATACCGTGCGTAGCGCTATGCGTCGTGATGAGGTATTTGAGTCATTAAAACCAGATATCAATCCCAATCTAAATGTCAGTAAAGATATTATTTTATATTTGGATGATGTTAGCGTTAGCTTTGATGGTTTTAAGGCTATCAATAACTTGAATTTATATATCAATGATGGCGAATTACGTTGTATTATCGGCCCTAATGGTGCGGGTAAAACAACGATGATGGATATAATTACCGGTAGAACAAGAGCCGACACTGGTACCGTCTATTTTGGTCAAACCATGAACTTACTTAGAATGACTGAGCCAGAAATATCCAACGCTGGTATTGGACGAAAATTCCAGAAGCCGACCGTATTTGAAAACCACACCGTGTTTGAAAACCTTGAACTCTCCATGAAGTGTGACAAAGGTGTTTGGGCGACGTTATTTGCCAAATTAACTGGTGAGCAACGAGACAATATTGAACAAGTGCTTGTTAAAATCGGTTTGCAAGAAAATGTGATGTTACGAGCGGGTTCATTATCGCATGGACAAAAACAATGGTTAGAAATTGGCATGTTATTAATACAACGTCCACGTTTATTATTAGTCGATGAACCCGTAGCAGGGATGACGCATCAAGAAATGGAAAAAACAGGTGAACTACTCACCTCCCTAGCAGGCGAACATTCTGTGGTAGTGGTTGAACATGATATGGATTTTGTTCGTTCGATTGCTCGTACGGTGACAGTATTACATCAAGGTTCCGTACTTTCTGAAGGGACGATGGATGAAGTGCAGAATGATCCTCGTGTTGTTGAAGTCTATTTAGGTAGTTAATGATGTTAAAAATTGAAAAATTAAACCAATTTTATGGTAAAAGTCATACCTTATGGGATTTAGACTTAGACATACCGAAAGGCAAATGTACCTGTTTAATGGGCCGCAATGGCGTCGGTAAAACAACCTTAGTACAAAGTGTGATGGGGATTTTGCCAACACAATCAGGTAGCATGATATTTGACGGTCAAGACTTATCTAAATTGTCTGCTGAAAAGCGAGCGGGTTTGGGTATCGGTTATGTGCCCCAAGGGCGTCAAATTTTTCCATTACTGACCGTTGAAGAAAACTTGAAAATTGGCTTAACGTCACGCCGTGATAAAGTACGAACCATTCCAGAGTCTATTTATGATATGTTTCCAGTATTAAAAGAAATGTCGGGACGACGTGGTGGTGATTTGTCAGGTGGGCAGCAGCAGCAGCTGGCAATTGGTCGGGCATTAGTTTTAGATCCCACTATGTTAATTCTCGATGAGCCAACAGAAGGTATTCAACCTAATATTGTGCAAGAAATTGGTGACATCATTAATCGATTAAATAAAGAAATTGGCTTAACCGTGCTACTTGTAGAACAAAAATTACCTATAACACGAAAAGTAGCCGATCAATTTATCATTATGGATCGTGGCCATGCGGTCGCTAAAGGCGATATTTTAGAATTAAGTAATGACTTAGTGAGTGAGTATTTAACGGTATGAATTCAAGCAACAGCTTGGCGGCGCAAGTCCTTCCGTCAGGCTGGAAAGCACAACTCGACTTGGAGTTTTCCTATCGCAGTGATAAAACCGTGTTGTCGCATCGCAGTCAACGTGGGCCATTAACAGTTCAAAGAGCTTTTTACCCTGAAGGTGATGTCTGCCATTTATATATCCTTCATCCGCCAGGTGGTGTTGTCGGCGGTGATACCTTAACTATCAACGCGACCGTTCATGCCAATGCGAGTACATTATTAACCACGCCTGGCGCGACCAAGTTTTATCGTAGCCAAGGCGCAACAGCTCACCAACAGCAGAATTTACATATTGCCGACAACGCTTCATTAGAGTGGCTTCCCCAAGAAAACATCTATTTCCCTGGCGCCCAAGCCGGTATGAGTACGCACATTAATTTAGCGGCAAAAGCACGTTTTATTGGTTGGGAAACACATTGTCTGGGTTTGCCTGCCAATAATGAAACGTTTACAACAGGCCAGTTAAGCTTAGATTTTTCGATCAGCCGTGATGGTGTGCCCTTATTAATGGAACGCATGCAGGTAAATGCAGCTAGATTAAACGCCCCCACAGGCTTACGTGGCCACCCCGTGATGGCAATGTTAGTAGCTACTCCGGCTGATAATGATTTACTAGAAAGGGTAAGAGCTATATTACCTGATGAAGATACACATTTAATTGCCGCCACCTTAATAGATGACTGTGTAGTTGTCCGTTATCAGGGAAACTCCACCGCTAAGTGTCGACGATTATTTGCACAAATATGGATGGTATTAAGACCCGCCATCTTAGAACGTAAAGCTTGTCCACCAAGAATATGGACCACATAAATAACTAGGTTATACAGATGAATTTGACCCCAAGAGAAAAAGATAAATTACTAATATTTACCGCTGGCTTGTTAGCTGAACGTCGAAAGCTACGTGGCGTAAAACTCAATCACCCTGAAGCCATAGCCTATATCAGTGCGGCTATTTTAGAAGGTGCTCGTGATGGCCGTAGCGTTGCAGAGTTAATGGATTATGGTCGTACGTTATTAACCCGTGATGATGTGATGACGGGTATTGCCGAAATGATTCATGAGATACAAGTAGAAGGGACTTTTCCTGATGGTACTAAGTTAGTGACCGTTCATGATCCCATCGTTTAATTGCGTGCTACAGGAGAATAAATCATGATTCCAGGTGAAATAATCGTTGCCGAAGGTGAAATAACGCTCAATGAAGGGCGTGCCACAGTGGTAGTTGAAGTCGCCAATAAAGGTGATCGGCCGATTCAAGTAGGGTCGCATTATCACTTTTTTGAGACCAACCCCGCCTTGGACTTTGAGCGCGATAACACCTATGGATTCAGACTTAATATTGCAGCAGGTACCGCAGTACGCTTTGAGCCAGGACAAACACGTGAAGTAGAGCTAGTTGCTTATGCAGGAGATCGCAAGGTTTATGGCTTTAATGCCGAAGTAATGGGCGTTTTGGAGAATAAAGCATGACCACCATTAGCAGACAAGCTTATATGGAGATGTATGGGCCAACGACTGGCGATCGTGTCCGTCTTGGTGATACAGAACTGTGGATAAAAGTCGAAGACGATCGTACGATTTATGGCGATGAAGTTAAATTTGGCGGTGGCAAGGTTATTCGTGACGGCATGGGGCAAAGCCAACGCTGTGATGCCGAAGTCGTCGATGTACTGATCACCAATGCTTTAATTATGGATCATTGGGGGATTATCAAGGCTGATGTAGGCATCAAACATGGTCGTATCGTTGCCATTGGCAAAGCAGGTAACCCTGATGTGCAACCAGGTGTTGATATTGTGGTTGGCCCCGGTACAGAAGTCATCGCTGGTGAAGGTCAAATTCTAACGGCAGGTGGCATAGACTCACATATTCATTTCATATGCCCACAACAGATCGAAGAAGCATTAATGTCCGGTGTCACCACCATGATAGGCGGTGGAACAGGCCCTGCTACTGGCACCAATGCCACAACGTGTACACCTGGCATCTGGAATATGCATCGCATGTTGCAAGCGGCGGAAGAATTGCCAATGAATATAGGTTTTTTAGGTAAGGGGAACGCAAGTTTGCCTGAACCTTTAGAAGAACAAGTACGTGCTGGGGCGATCGGCCTCAAATTACATGAAGATTGGGGAACAACACCCGCGTCGATAGATAATTGTTTATCCGTCGCTGAGAAAATGGATATTCAGGTGGCCATTCATACTGACACACTTAATGAATCTGGCTTTGTTGAACATACCTTAGCGGCCATGAAAGGTAGAACAATTCACACCTATCATACAGAAGGTGCCGGCGGTGGACATGCGCCGGATATTATAAAAGCATGTGGCGAATCTTTTGTTTTGCCTTCATCGACCAATCCAACGCGTCCTTATACAATCAATACCGTCGATGAACATTTAGATATGTTGATGGTTTGTCATCATCTCGACCCCAATATTGCCGAAGATGTCGCCTTTGCTGAATCACGCATCAGACGCGAAACAATTGCCGCAGAAGATATTCTGCATGACTTAGGTGCTTTCTCTATGATAGCGTCAGACTCCCAAGCGATGGGACGTGTAGGCGAAGTAATCATTCGCACATGGCAAACGGCTCATAAAATGAAAGTACAGCGTGGTCCATTGGCAAGTGATGCAGATACCGATGCTGATAATTTTCGAGCTAGACGCTACATTGCTAAGTACACCATTAACCCAGCCATTGCTCACGGCATTTCACATGAAGTTGGCTCGGTTGAGGTCGGTAAATTAGCCGATTTAGTGTTATGGTCACCAGCATTTTTTGCCACCAAACCTAATTTAATTATTAAAGGCGGTATGATTGTTGCGGCACCGATGGGCGATCCAAACGCATCGATCCCAACACCACAACCCGTTCATTATCGGATGATGTTTGCTAATCTTGGTGGCGCACGTCATGCAACACGAATGACCTTTGTATCTCAAGCAGCAAAAGAGGATGGCATCGCCGAAAAACTCGATTTGAAAAGCATGATCGGCGTAGTAAAAAATTGCCGAAATATTAAAAAAGCCGATATGATTTTAAATGATTATCAACCTAATATCGAAGTCGATTCGCAAACTTACCAAGTGTTTGCTGATGGCGAATTATTAACCTGCGAGCCCGCGGTGGAATTACCACTGGCACAACGCTATTTCCTATTTTAAATATGATTAACTTAATAAAAAAACTAAGTACTAAAACAGCAGAAAATGCCACGTTGACGCTACCACTGGCGAGTCGAGTTAAAAGCCGACTACGTGCAGTTTTGGATGATGGTCGTGATGTCGGCTTGTTTCTAGAACGAGGTCAAGTGCTACAAAATGGTGATGTATTGGCGAGTGAAGATGGCATCATTGTCAAAATCATTGCAGCCAATGAAAGCGTTTCCACAGTGAGCTGTGACGATGCGTGGTTGATGGCACGAGCTTGCTACCATCTCGGTAATCGCCATGTCGCACTACAGATTAATCCTGGGCGCATCCAATATCTTCATGATCATGTCTTAGATGACATGTTGGTAGGATTAGGATTGGCCGTGCGAGTTGAAAATGTACCCTTTGAACCAGAAGCAGGCGCTTACGGTAGTAATATAAGTAGTGGCCATGACCACGGCCATCATCATTAAAATGAACGGAGAATACACATGAACAAAATTATTTTATTACTCATCACACTGTTTCCTACTCTAGCCTCAGCTCACGATGATCATGGCACATCGTTCATGGAAAATATCTGGCATGTTTTAGCTAGTCCTGAACATGCATGGCCATTAACGATCGCCGTCGTTTTAGTGGTGATTGGAATATTTGTAAAACAACGCTCTTAAACACGCTATTTCAACAAGATGATGGCCGATATTAGTCTGATACGCTTGATGCAGCTATCAAGCAGTGCCTTACCTGTGGGTGGATTTACCTATTCACAAGGGCTCGAATGGGCGGTTGAATGCCAATGGGTTAATACTGAGCAAGAGTTACATGATTGGTTAGCCGATCTGATTGAGACCAATCTGCAATATCTTGAAATACCCTTACTCGTGAGAATGCTCCAAGCCTGTCAAACTCAAGATGAATTAAGTTTATCGCGGTGGATAGATATCCTACTCGCTCATCGAGAAACCAGTGAGCTTAGACTGGAAGAGAAGAACCGAGGCAGGGCGATGGTGAGATTGTTACAAGATTTAGATATGGATCTTGCTGAACAATGGAAACTGTTATTGGCAAAATCTCAAACAGCAGGCTTTGCATTGGCATTGAGCCAGTGGAATATACCGATACATCTAGGTGCACAGGGTTTTGCATGGTCATGGTTAGAAAACATTGTGATCTCTGGGGTGAAATTAATCCCCTTAGGGCAAATGGCTGGACAGCGAATTTTACGCGATCTAGCCCAACCGTTAGCATTAGCAGTCGAGAGGGGGTTAAGCGTAAGCGATGACAATATTGGTAGCTCTGCTCCCGCCTTAGCTTATGCTAGCGCCCGTCATGAAACTCAGTACACCCGTTTATTTAGATCCTGATAAGAGAAAAAAATATGAATGCAAAAAAAGCACCCTTACGCATCGGCGTCGGTGGGCCAGTAGGCTCAGGTAAAACAGCGTTACTTGATGCCTTGTGCAAAGCGATGCGTGATGACTATCAATTAGCGGTGGTAACAAACGATATTTATACCAAAGAAGATGCTCAGTTTTTGGTAAAAAGTGAAGCACTTTCTGCAGACCGCATTGTTGGTGTAGAAACTGGCGGTTGCCCACATACTGCGATTCGTGAAGATGCTTCGATGAACTTAGCAGCCGTTGAAGATCTCAGTGATACCTTCCCTGATTTAGATTTAATCTTTATTGAAAGTGGTGGGGATAATTTATCAGCCACCTTTAGCCCTGAGTTAGCTGACATTACGATTTACGTGATTGACGTTGCTGAAGGCGAGAAGATCCCAAGGAAAGGCGGTCCAGGAATAACACGCTCTGATCTACTGGTGATTAACAAAATAGATTTAGCACCTTATGTCGGAGCCTCACTTGATGTAATGGACAGTGATACGAAAAGAATGCGAATTGATAGACCCTACGTTTTTACTAATCTTAAAATTGGCCAAGGCCTACCTGATATTATTGAGTTTATCGTTAAGGAAGGTATGCTCTAGAACGGTGAGATTATTAGTCTAAAACATGTCTAAGCTAGCGTATTTTTGCCTTACTTTATGATAGATCGAGTATGCCTTGCCAGCTAATTGAGTAATCTTATTTTTTAAATGCGGTAACGCGATCTCGGCCATTTTCTTTAGCCTGGTAAAGAGCTTGATCCGCATTATGTATCGTGGCATTAATCGACTCACCTTTAGAAAAACAGTTTACGCCAGCACTAGCAGTGACATTTTTTACTTCTAAGAAAGTATGATTTCTGATTTTATCTAGTAGCTTATTTGCAAGTGCCATAGCCTCTTTGACCCCGATATTAGGACAAACGATCAAAAACTCTTCCCCACCCCAGCGACCTACATAGTCTGTCTTTCTTATATTCTGTTTAATAATCTGAGAAAATTCAATTAATACACTATCGCCCCTCAGATGACCATAGTTGTCATTAATGCTTTTAAAAAAGTCGATGTCTAACAAAATAACTGACAATTCTGTGCCATACCTATCAAGCTCCGCTTTTTTCTCAATAAGTACTTCATCTGTTTTTACGCGATTATAAAGCCCGGTCAATTTATCCGTTATAGATAATGTTAAAAGCGAATTGTTTAATTTTTTCAGCTTAATATAATGAAAAATGTAGGCTGATAGGATTAAAAATATAGCTGCTAATAATTTCCATGCGAAGCTATAATCAAAGGGTTGCTCATGTGCAATAGCTGCAACCCATTTGTTATAGCTAGCTTGAAGCTCAGCCTCGCTGAAATTACTAACTAGTTCCTCAAGTATTTCATTGAGCTGCGGTTCGTCATTACGAGATGCGATCGCTAATTTCACATTTTCATCTAGACGTGATGAAATTTTCAACCCCCCTGTAAAATCTCTTTGAATTGAATTGGCAATAACCATTAAATTATCGATGTAGCCATATAATTCACCACTTTCGACTCGGGCAAGGCCATCAGTTATGGATGCCACGTCGACAATATTGATATCAGGCATTTTATTACGAAGTTGTTCTGCTATCACATAGCCCTTAACGACACCCAATTTTTTATCTTTTACTTCAACAATATTATTAATATAAAACGTATCCAGCTTTGTTGCCAGCACAACAGGAAGATCGATATAGGGCCGCGTAAAATCCATATATGTGGCACGTTCAGGAGTCTCGGCGGCAAGGGCAAAAATATCACATTCCCGTGACTGTCCTTTTAAAAGCGTCTCAGTCCAATTTTTTGTTGGAATCAATGTAATTGGAATGGGAAGCTGCTTGTTGAACTTACTTATTACATCAGCAGTAATACCAATATGCTTGCCATCTCTAATGGCTTCGAAGGGCATCCAGTCAGGATCAACGCACAGGTGGAGTTCTTTTTTATTTTTCAAATAGTCCATTTGTTCATTGGTAAACATAACACCATGGCCTAATTCACGCAGCGCATCTTCAAAAATGAATGTATTCAATTTTTCGCCATCAGCTAGCAAACCACTGTGTTTAAGTTGCTTGATGGCACGCATGGTCAGTTCTTTATTGGTGGCGCCGATATCAAAAAAATCTAATAACATCATTTTTTTCGATATTTCAGCTTCATACGCTAGTGCATCAAGACTTTTTTGTTTCGAATAATGGTTATAAATAACCGCTATTGTTTCTTCTGTGTGGGCCAATGCATAAGCCCAGCCTTTCTTTGATGCCTTTATAAAATTTCGACTTCTATCGGTGTGGCTTAGCGCTTCTGAATATGAGGTAAATAGATTAACGGCACTCATTGAAAAGCCATATTCAGCTGGGTCAATGATGTTATATTCAATATTTCGTTGGTCTAGTTCAAAAAGCTGGTTAGTTCTAAATACGCTTACTGCATCGACTTTGTGCTCCATGAAGTCATTAATATTAAATGAATGCTCTAGGAATTTAGCGTTTTTTCGATTTACAGAGAAATGGTCAAGCATCAAAGCTAATGAGCTGTATTTAAGTTCATTCGTTGTCCCCATAATCGCCTTACCGACAAGATCGCTGGGCTGTTTAATATCTTTAGAGGTGACAAAAACTAGGGGGGACTTTTAAAAATAAGTCGCCATTAAGATAGTTGGTTTTAATTTACCACCACTTATGGCAACGCTGGAACTGTATATGCCGAAATTACTTTGTTCTGAAAGTACGCTTTCAACAATATCAATACCTTCTTCATATTCGCGTAATTCGACATCTAACCCGACATCTTTATAGAAACCTTTTTCTTTTGCCATGATGAAGCCGGAAAATTCAAATTGATATTTCCAATTAAGCTGTAAAGAGACCTTTTCAAGGGTCTCTTCGGCATGCGATATTATTGAAAATGTAGCAAGTAAGATGGCAATGAGACTAATCATTTGTTTTTTGTACAATGAACAGTTCATTACATAATTGCCTTTAAATACTATAGATTCAAAGTATTATATGTTTTTAAGTCCAAAAGTGCTAAACCCATATCTAAAATATGGGTTTAGTTAATTACAAGCGAGTCACGATCCCCAGGATACAAAAACGGGACATCCAAGTCGCCCTTTTTGCTGAGGAGTACGTGACGGTTAATAATTCACCAGCCGTCCTGCGTCCATGTCGACTTGCACATTGCTCTGTAGAGCAATCCGC
>JAGXHJ010000006.1 GCA_024636315.1 Methylophaga sp. | reverse complement strand
GACTTAGTTCGCGAACTCAAGATCCAGCAGCAAGGTGAAATGGTTGTCTCACGCGGAGACAAACAAACACACGTCTTTGATCTATCTGAGCAATCGTTAACTAACGCACTCATCACTGTCTCACGGCAACAAGAACAATGGTTAGTTTTTATCGAAGGCCATGGTGAGCGTAGTCCGCTTAATGCCGCTAACTACAACCTCAGTATATGGGGCGATCAACTCAAACAAAAAGGATTTAAATTTCTACCGCTCAATTTAGTTGAAAATAATCAAATTCCTAATAATGCGACTGCCGTTGTGATCGCTAGCCCTGAAAGTGCGTGGTTAGATGGCGAAATTGATATTATAAAACACTATATTGCTAATGGCGGTAATTTACTCTGGTTAGCGGAACCAGACAGTAATCAATTCCTAGTCAGACTAGCCGAACAACTCGAACTAGAATTCATACCCAGTATTGTTATAGATCCTAATGCCCCAAAATTGGGGAACAGCGATCCACAATTTGTGCTGATTACAGATTATGCTAATCACCCTATTGGACAAGCGACCTCGGGTGTAACGGTCTTTCCACAAGCGGTGGCTCTGGAACAGATTCCAAATGACCATATTGATTGGCAATATCTGCCACTATTAACCACCCAAGCCAATGTTTGGAGTGAGACAACGCCCCCTAAGAAAGGAGCTGAACAACCATTTGTTTTCAATCTTGGTGATGATACTCAAGGTCCACTTAATATCGGCTATTTACTTTCACGCACAATGACCAAGAATGAAAAAAATGTAGAGCAACGCATCGCGATCATTGGTGATGGTGACTTTTTATCTAACACCTATCTCGGCAACGGGAGCAATCTTGAACTTGGCATGGCGATAATGAATTGGTTGGCTGGCGACGATGCGCTAATCAGTATTCCGGTCAAAACTACACTAGATAACCAACTACAATTAAACCAAACTCAGTCCTTATTTATAGGCATCGGCTTTTTAATTGTTATGCCTTTATTACTACTTGGTATTGGATTAAGCCTGTGGTGGTATCGGCGTAGACAATGAAAAAAAGTTACCTTACAAACCTGATCCTGATAGGTTTAATCATCGGATTGTATTGGTTTAATACTTACGATAAAACGGCAGAAAGTGAGATGCCGCAACTGAGTACACTCATCAGCAATAATATCCATAACATTACTATCTCGCGACCGGCTGTTGCTGATATTGTATTAGAAAAGTCAGTATCTGGTTGGCAAATCACTCAGCCTATTAAGGCCGTC
This sequence comes from Methylophaga sp., assembly GCA_024636315.1. Lineage (GTDB taxonomy): Bacteria > Pseudomonadota > Gammaproteobacteria > Nitrosococcales > Methylophagaceae. Next base: position 34,003 of record JAGXHJ010000006.1, on the reverse strand, counting down.
GCAAACATTAAACGTGTTGAGTTAGTGCTCAGTTTTTTAAACACACCAAGTTATGCTCAAATAACAATTGGCGATGGTAAATCTCTCAGTCAGTTCGAGTTAGAACCGGCCAATCTTGTTTTAGCCTTAGATCAACATCGTGTCCTGTTTGGTGGCTTAGAACCCATTAGCAAACATCGTTATGTATTGATCGATAACGTTATTCACTTAATCACGGATCGCATTACGCCATTATTACGTGCCAATGCCACTAGCTTTATTGAAAATAAAGTATTTCCTAAAGCCAATATCATCACTAAACTTATTTTACCGAAGCTCAATACTGACAACAGTCTGTCAGCTGAATCAATTATCATCGAAAATAATAATGGCCACTGGCAAAGTAATTGGCCAACAATAACAACCGATCGACTGAGCGCGCTCATACAAAATTGGCAACATGCCTACGCATTGCAGGTTTTACCTCTACAAGAAAATGGTCCAGTAAGCACTGCGACTCACAAAATACAAATTTGGTTTAATGATCAAACAATGCCAGCTGAGTATGAGTTAAAACTAAGCGATAACGCCTTATTTATTTTGGATCATCAACAACAGCTGAGCTATCAATTTACCTTAGCTTCACTTGCACAATTATTGCCTTCCCAGTCCATCGAATAGTAGCCTAAATCATGCCTGAATTACCTGAAGTTGAAACCACACTCCGTGGTGTAGAATCCTTTCTCAAAGATGCAAAGATAAACCAGGTCACGATCCGAAATTTTTCACTGCGCTGGCCTATAGACCCACGTCTTGCTGACATTCTTACTGGCCAGACAATTCATTTACTGTATCGTCGCGCCAAATATCTGCTACTAGAATGTGATACCGGTACTTTAATTATCCACCTTGGTATGTCTGGTCGGCTTCGAATCTTAGCAGTCAATGAAAATATAGCACCCGAAAAGCACGATCATTTTGATCTGGTTGTCGAAAATGGGCATCTGCTGAGATACACAGATCCTCGACGCTTCGGTGCCATTTTATGGACTGAAGCACCCATTGAAGTACATCCCTTATTTAGCCATCTTGGACCAGAACCTTTAACAGAAGCATTCGACACAGCTGAACTTTTGGTCAAATCACGAAACCGTCGGTGCAGTGCTAAAACGTTGATTATGGATGGCAAAGTAGTCGTTGGCGTCGGTAATATTTATGCCAATGAAGCGCTGTTTATGGCTGGAATTCATCCACAAAAAATTGCAAATCAGCTAACAAAAAAAGACTGTGACAAATTAGTAACAGCCATTAAAACCATACTTACTCAGGCAATTAAAGCCGGTGGCACCACCTTAAAAGATTTCAGGAAAAGTGATGGTAAACCAGGATATTTTGCTCAACAACTTAATGTTTACGGTCGACAGGGTGAAGCCTGCGTTCACTGTGGCAGTGAACTTGAACATTATAAAGAAGCACAACGAGCTACCTTTTACTGCCCAAAATGTCAGAAGCTTAAATAAAAATTAACCTAACCAAACAAGCTAATAAATTATAGCTACTGTTTTGAAAAAAAGTCAGCCATCAATTCAATTTCCTCTGCAGTATAACCACTCGCGTGATGCATCATTACAGTCGAAGTGCGTTCACCACTGACAAATTGTTGCATTTGTTCAATCAAATAGAGCTTATCCACACCGGCTAAGCTCGGCAGTCCACCCACACTATGTCCATTTGTACCATGGCAAGCCGCGCAAGATGACGCTAGTAGTTCAGCATTTCTAGTTTCTTCAGCAATAACAGTTGTAGCGGTAAAGCCCAACAGACATAAAACAATTAAATTACAACGCATTATCCACTCCTTAAAATCAGCCAATAGTTATCGCCTAGGCTATAATGATCACTTCATCATCATAATATAAATAACTTCCCATGTCTGAAACCCTTTTACTCGAAGACTTTATTCCTGACGAATCATCTGGAATGAGACTCGACCAAGCGCTTGCCCAACTTTTTCCTGACTACTCGCGAGGTCAACTCACAAAATGGATTAAAGCAGGTTTTGTCAGCGTAGACAAACAACAATTTCGTCCGCGTGATTCAGTTCTAGGCGGAGAACATATCGTCATCAATGCCCAAATAGAAGCGGTTGATGATACGTGGATCGCAGAAGACATTAAGCTTGATATTGTTTATGAAGACGAAGATATCTTAATTATCAATAAAGAAGCAGGTATGGTGGTCCATCCTGGTGCCGGCAATCACGATGGTACTCTCGTGAATGCACTATTAAGCCACGCGCCAGAACTGGAGATTATTCCTAGGGCTGGTATTGTACATCGGATTGATAAAGGCACCACTGGTTTGTTAATGATTGCCAAGACATTGCAGGCCCATAACTCACTCGTAAACCAGTTACAAGAACGATCAGTAGAACGTGAATATCAAGCTATCGCTATGGGCGTCATGACTGCGGGTGGTACTGTTGATCAGCCCATGGGACGTCATCCAGTTGAACGTAAACGTATGGCTGTCACTTCATCTGGGAAAACAGCGATTACTCACTACCGTGTAGCCCATCGTTACCGTGCCCATACCCATATTCGCTGTAAGCTTGAAACGGGTCGTACTCACCAGATCCGTGTTCATATGGCACATATCCGTTATCCACTATTTGGTGATCCTGTCTATGGTGGTCGATTAAGACTCCCTAAGAACTCGACAGAAGAGTTTCGCGAAGCCTTACAGGGTTTCCGTCGTCAAGCGCTCCATGCAGGCTCATTAGGCTTTATTCACCCTGGTTCAGGTGAAGCCGTTTCGTGGCAAGTTGAGATGCCAAATGACATGCTCAATATTTTGGCGGCACTAGCTAAAGATCAAAGATTAAATCGAGATGAGAAATAATCTATAGTAAGAAATAGCGTTTTGTAGCGATGTTAAAATCAAAACTATGCTAACGATAAGGCTATTTAAACCAATTTCTCATAAGTACTGACATAAAAAAGGGGCTGATTAATAAATCAGCCCCTTTTTTATTTAACTAAATACTACTTACTTATTTCTTAGCCGCTGCTTCACGTTCTTTAGCATCTGTAATTACTTGTTCAGAAATATTACGCGGACAAGGACTATATTGTAAGAACTCCATAGAGAACTGACCACGACCTGATGTCATTGTTCGAAGCGTTCCGATATAACCAAACATTTCACTTAATGGAACGTCTGCTTTAATACGTACACCTGTTACACCCGCATCTTGTGACTTAATCATGCCACGACGACGATTAAGGTCACCGATAACATCACCAACATGATCATCTGGCGTAAACACGTCCACTTTCATGATTGGTTCCATGATTTGTGGGCCGGCTTTTTTCATTGTTTGACGATATGCGCCCATTGCCGCTAATTCAAATGCCATTGCAGATGAATCGACCGCATGGAAAGAACCATCAGTTAACGTTACTTTAAAGTCTAAACAAGGGTAACCAGCAAGTACGCCGCGTCCCATCATTTTCTTGAAACCTGTTTCAACTGCAGGCCAGAATTCACGAGGTACAGAACCACCCGTTACAACTGATTCAAACACATAACCACTACCCGTTTCACCTGGTTCGATGATATAGTCGATCTTACCGAATTGACCAGAGCCACCTGATTGTTTTTTGTGGGTGTAGCTATCTTCAGTACGTAGCGTAATTGTTTCACGGTAAGCTACTTGTGGTGCACCAACTGTAACGTCAACACCATGTGTACGGCGTAAGATATCAACTTTGATATCTAAATGTAATTCGCCCATACCTTTGATGATAGTTTCGCCACTGTCTTGATCAGTTTCAACACGGAATGAAGGATCTTCTTTGATCATTTTACCCAGTGCGATACCCATTTTTTCAGATGCGGCTTTATCTTTAGGTGAGATTGCAATTGAAATAACTGGATCAGGGAATACCATTGGTTCTAATGTAGCTGGGTTTTTAGGATCACACAATGTGTGTCCTGTTTGTGTATCTTTCATACCTACGATTGCGATAATGTCACCGGCATGAGCAGTACTTAATTCATTACGATCATCAGCATGCATTTCTACCATTCGACCAACACGTTCTGTTTTACCTGTGAACGTATTAAGTACAGTATCACCTTTATTTAAGGTTCCAGAGTAGATACGAATAAAGGTTAACGCACCGAAACGGTCATCCATAATTTTGAATGCTAGTGCACGAAATGGTTTGTCTGTATCAACAATCGCAAATTTACCTGTTGGCTCACCTTCTAAATCGACTTCAGGCTGAGGATCAACTTCAGTTGGGTTAGGTAAGTATGCAACAACCGCATCCAATACCATTTGCACACCTTTATCTTTAAAGGCTGAACCACAATATGTTGGGAAGAAATCCATTTTTAATGTGCCAAGACGGATACATCTTTGAAGGTCTTTAATTGAAGGCTCTTCACCATCAAGATATTTTTCCATCAAATCATCATCTTGCTCAACCGCTGTTTCAATCAGCATTTCGCGGTATTCTTCGATTTGATCCGCCATTTCAGCAGGTGGCTCTTCAATACGGAAAGCGGTGGTATCTTTTTCGTTATCCCATATCCAAGCTTTACGGGTTAATAAATCAACACAGCCTTTGAAATCTTCTTCGATACCAATTGGTAACACCATTACTAATGGGTGGGCACCTAATACATCTTTAACTTGTTTAACAACACGGAAGAAATCCGCGCCCATACGATCTAGTTTATTAACAAAGATAATACGAGAAACTTCCGAATCATTAGCATAACGCCAGTTAGTTTCAGATTGTGGCTCTACACCACCTGAACCACAGAATACACCAACACCACCATCTAATACTTTTAGCGAGCGATATACTTCAATCGTGAAATCAACGTGACCCGGTGTATCGATTACGTTTAGACGGTGGCCGTCCCATTCGCAAGTTGTGGCCGCTGATTGAATAGTTATTCCACGTTCAGCTTCCTGATCCATGAAATCCATTGTTGATTCGCCATCATGTACTTCACCGACTTTATGAATTTTACCGGTTAGTTTCAAAATTCGTTCTGTGGTGGTGGTCTTACCCGCATCTACATGCGCGAAGATACCAATATTTCTATATTTGGATAGATCTGCAGCCATTGTGTTCGTCTCTGAAAATAATAATGTGTTACAAAAACACGAAAATAAACCCTACTATTCTATACCAATTCGTAAGTTATCGCACGCAAAAACGACAATACAGGTAAAAGCAGGTTTCGTAGCTTACTAAATACTCTTATGACTCAAGTTGCAGTCTATTTAATGTATTATGACCAACTAACATACAGATTTACTTCACGACTTTCAAAAAAATCGTACACTTACAAAATCTTATTTTCTGCAGGCATCTGTTTTATATAAAGGTCATGCTTGCTATACGGGATTTCTATTCCTTCAGCGGCAAAACGCTTATATACAGAAACGTTAAGTAAATCTAATATGCGACCACGAACTTCCGGATCATCAATCCAAAATAAAAGCTCAATATCTAATCCTGATCCACCAAAACGTCGAAATCTCACTCGAGGCTCAGGCATTGTGCATGCACCGTTTTCTTGTGCGGCTTCTTCAAGTAGCACCCTACGAACCTTATCAATATCACTACCATAAGCAACACTCACGGCCAACCTAACCCGTGATTTAACATATTGGCCCTTGCTTTCATTGATTATTTTGCCATTAGCAATAAGTGAATTTGGCACGGTTATTTCTAAATCATCCCGCGTTAACATTCGCGTTGATCGCAAACCGATGTGAGTAACCTTGCCTCGTTCACCAGAATCTATCACGATATAATCGCCAATTTGATACGGGGAATCTGCCAGAATAAACACTCCGGAAAACAGGTTGGCTAAAGTATCTTTAGCAGCAAAACCAACAGCAATACCTACTACGCCAGCAGAAGCTAACCAAGCAGTCATATCTATTTGCCATGTCAGGAATATAAAGTACAGTCCCAACATCACCATTGCAATGCTTGCTAGATTATCAAATAGCGGTAGTGTTTGCGGTTTTAAAAACCCGATCTTAGTGGATGATGTGCAGTGCGTTTTTAATGTGAAGCGAATAATACGATATGTAGCTTGGCCCCAGATAATAACAGTTACGGTTTGAGACATTTGTACGACTAAATTACCCAGCCAAGGCGATAAAGAAAGCTGTGCGATAATGAAGTTTATGCCCAGTAATATCACCGACCATGCTAATGGAACCCGTATTATTTTAAGTATGAAGCGTAATATTGGGCGTTTATCCTCATTCATGCCGTAACGAGCACCAAGTTTTACTAATAGATCTATAACAGATGCAAGTAACATTGCGGCGGCAAGATAATAGATTGCGCCAAGGACAAGCTGAGTTGTCGGGTCAAAATTAGCTATCCATATCGCTATATCGGTCATATCAATCCTTATTTATTACTCCACATGCTTTTGCATGGCTAACCATTGATAACGATAGATTACGCCTGGCACAGCCAAAACTAAAAAGGCGGAGAACGTAGTAACAAAAAATTCCCACTGTTGGGGGAAGATTTCACCCGAAAATTGAATTTCCGCAGCAATCGCAATCAATAAGCTTACAAAATAAAAGACGATTAGCTCTGCTAATCTTAGCCATGGCGATTTAACCTTAGTCAAACGGATGACAAGAAAAGCACGCTCACTAATCCAAGGTAAATTAGCAATAATGAAAAATATTAAAATGAGTATTGTAGATGACATAGCTTTATCAGTTGTTAAGAGAAAACACTTGCACACAGTGCTAATAATGAGCCTGGAAATATACCAAGTACAAAAACCGTCAAGGCATTTACACTAAACATAACACGCATATCTACTGGCGCTTGTAGTACTTCATGTTGTATCGCTTTATCAAAATACATGACCTTGATAATGCGTAAATAATAATACGCACCTATTACCGACATTACTACCGCTACCACGGCTACTGACATCAAGTTAATATCGACCACCGACTTAATCACCGTTAACTTAGCATAGAAACCAACTAATGGCGGGATACCAGCCATTGAGAACATCAAAATTAACATCATCAATGCATACCATGGGTTGCGACTGCTTAAGCCTTTGAAATCATCAATATTATCCGCTTCAAAGCCATGCCGACTCATCAATATGATCATACCAAAGCCACCCAAACTCATCAGAGAATAGACTAAAGCATAAAACATGGCCGCCGCGTAACCTTCTTGGCTACCTGACAAAATACCCAGCAGAATGAAACCTATGTGCGAAATAGTGGAATACGCCAACATGCGTTTTAAGTTGGTTTGAGCGATGGCAACAACATTACCAATTATCATTGATAATACAGATAACATGATGACCATGTCTTGCCAGTATTGATGAGCATCACCTAAACCATCAACTAACAAACGCATAGCCATGGCAAAAGCGGCAATCTTGGGTGCTGTGGCAATAAATAATGTCACTGCGGTCGGAGCACCATGATAGACATCAGGCAACCACATGTGAAATGGAACAGCGCCTAACTTAAAACCAATGCCGATAATCAAAAAGACTAAACCAAAACTGAGTACCGTATTATCTATTCCGCCTGCCTGAATCGTGTCAGCAATAGTCGTCAGCGCTAGACTGCCTGTTGCGCCATAAATAATCGACATGCCATAGAGCAATATACCTGATGCAATGGCACCAAGAATGAAGTATTTCATTGCCGCTTCTGTCGCTACCGCTGAATCTCGATGCATCGCCACCATGGCATAGAGGCATAACGACATCAGTTCCAGTCCCAAATAAAGCGTTAAAAAGTGATAGGCAGACACCATGATCATCATGCCTAAGGTAGAAAATATCGCCAGTACATAATATTCGCCTTTAAATAGGCCGCGTTCTTTCAAATAGCTCGTAGAGTAGATTAACACCACGATATTAAGCGCACAGATAGCCAGCTTTAAAATATCGCTGAAGATATCTTTTATGTAGGTGCCATCGAACGTCAGCCCCGCTGTTTCACCCATAGATTGATAAATGAGTACCATTGTTATAGCTAAGGTCAGTTGACTTAGCATATAAGCTGGACCAGCCGCGGTTTTACCTAAAAAGGCGACCACTAACAAGATCACACACGCCATTGCCAGCATAAACATTTCTGGTAGCGCAAAAGCCATATTTGTCACTTCAAACATCATGTCTGTTGCCACCTTTAGATCTTAGACTGTGAAACTTGGGTTAATAAGTGTTCGACTGAGGCATGCATCACTTCAGTCAACGGTGCAGGCCATAAACCTATCGCTAAAATAATGATGGCTAATGATGCCAACATCCAAAACTCACGACGATTTATATCTTCTAATTTGGCTACATTCTCGTTAGCTACTTCACCAAATATAACTCGTTTGACCATCCATAAAGAATAAGCAGCACCTAAGATCAGGGTGGTTGCCGCCAAAAATGCAAACCAAAAGTTGGCCTGAAAAGCCGCTAATATCACCATGAATTCACCCACAAATCCTGATGTGCCAGGCAAGCCGGCATTTGCCATCGCAAAAAATACCGCAAAACCAGCAAAGGTCGGCATAGTATTGGCAACACCGCCATAGGCACTGATTTCACGTGTATGCATACGGTCATATAATACACCGACACATAAGAACATCGCAGCGGCAATAAAACCATGCGAAATCATTTGCACCATCGCCCCTTCCACCGCTAAGACCGCACCGCTGCCCGTCGCTGAGTTGGCAAAAATTCTAAATACAATAAATAAACCTAAAGTTACAAACCCCATATGAGCAATACTGGAATAGGCGATTAACTTTTTCATATCCGTTTGCACCAAGGCTACAAAACCAATGTAGACCACCGCGGTTAATGACAAACCAATCACTAACCAATCAAGTGCCAAACTCGCATCAGGTGTGATCGGTAAGGCAAAACGTATCAGACCATAACCACCAATTTTCAAAGTGATAGCCGCTAAGATTACTGAACCACCCGTTGGTGCTTCAACGTGAGCATCGGGTAACCAAGTATGCACAGGCCACATAGGTACTTTCACCGCGAAAGCAATTAAAAATGCTAAAAACAGCCAAAATTGTTCTTCCATGGATAAGGCAACGTCATGATAATCCAAAATAGAAAAACTGCCTGCCACATGATGTAAATACAATAATGCTAATAGTAAAAATACTGAACCAAATAAGGTATATAGAAAAAACTTTATCGTGGCATAAACGCGATTAGGACCACCCCAAATGCCGATAACTAAAAACAGCGGAATCAACATTGCCTCAAAAAAAACATAAAACAATATAGCGTCTAATGCGGCAAACACAGCAATCATAAGTCCAGACATAATCAAAAACGCTGCCATATATTGGCTTACCCGTTGCTCAATAACTTGCCAGCCAGCAACCACAACAATCACCGTGGAAAATGCCGTTAAAATAATTAATGGCGTCGAAAAGCCATCAATACCTAAGTGATAGTTGATGTTGAATGAGGTAATCCATGACGCGTGTTCAACAAATTGCATCTGATAGGTTGTGTTATCAAAACCGGTATATAAACCAATAGACAAGACTAAAGTCAGCAATGACACTAGCAATGATAATGGCCGTGCCCAAGGGTTATCATCACCATTAACCAGTACGGCTACGCCACCAATAATCGGTAGCCAAATAATGAGACTTAATAAAGGAAAATTAGTAATCATATTCAATTTCTTAGGCCACAAAAAAGGTAAGCAATAAGTACAGACCTATAATCATTGCAAAGGCATAGTGATATAAATAACCTGATTGAACATGACGTACAACCTTGGAAGTAAATCCAACGGTTTTAGCAGCACCATTGACAATAAAACCATCGATCAAAAGCCGATCGCCAACTTGCCATAATAGATGCCCAAATGATCTCGCGCCACCAGCAAACACGGTTTGATTAAAGCTATCAAAACCGTATTTATTATCCAGTATGCGGAACAACCAGTTGAATCTTTGTTGTAATTTGGTGGGGATATCAGGGCGCATCATATACAAATAATAAGCTGTTGCTACTCCAGCCATTGCCAACCAGAAAGGTAAAGCAGTCAAACCATGCAACATAAAGCTCAATACACCATGATAACTTTCGGCATGCTCCGCCAATACATCATGATTCGCATGTACCACTATTGCATTACCAAAGAAATCACCAAATACCATTGAACCTATCAAGTAACCTGATATAACCGATGGAATGGCCAACAAGATCAACGGTACTGTCACCACAGCGGGTGACTCATGTGGAAGATGATGACCATCAATCTTAAAACGTTCTTTCCCATGAAATACTAAGAAAAATAGTCGGAAGCTATACAGCGCAGTTACGAATACTCCAACTACCACAGCAAAATAAGCAAAGTTGCTACCAGCAATTTCGGAAGCGTGGACTGCTTCAATAATCGAATCTTTAGAGAAGAAGCCCGATAACCCCGGAAAGCCAATCAATGCCAATGAGCCAATTAATGCCGTCCAATAAGTGATCGGCATATATTTCTTCAGCCCACCCATTTTGCGAATATCTTGTTCGTGATGCATCGCCATAATGACCGACCCTGCACCCAAGAATAATAAGGCTTTAAAGAAAGCGTGCGTCATCAAATGAAATACACCTGCTGAATAAGCGGATGCGCCAAGTGCGACGGTCATATAGCCCAATTGAGACAAGGTGGAATAAGCAATCACCCGTTTAATGTCATTTTGAATCAGTCCCAAAAAGCCCATAAACAAAGCAGTAATCGAACCGATGACTAATACAAAAGATAAAGCGGTTTCAGAGAATTCAAACAATGGCGACATACGTGTCACCATAAAAATACCTGCGGTTACCATCGTTGCCGCATGGATCAATGCCGAAATCGGTGTTGGGCCTTCCATCGAATTAGGTAACCAGACATGCAGTGGTACTTGTGCTGATTTACCCATCGCGCCAATAAATAGCAAAATACAAATAAGCGACATTACGGACCAATCATGGCCTGCAAAAATAGCAATGCTTTGTTCTGATATAGCGGGAGCTTGAGCAAATACTTCCACATAATCCAGACTACCGGCATACATTAATACGCCTGCAATCCCTAGCAAAAATCCGAAGTCACCTACACGATTAACTAAAAATGCTTTTAAGTTAGCAAATATTGCCGTCGGTTTTTTATACCAAAACCCTATTAATAAATATGAAACTAGACCAACCGCTTCCCAACCAAAGAATAGTTGCATGAAGTTATTAGCCATTACCAGCATTAACATCGAGAAGGTAAACAAAGAAATATAACTAAAAAAACGGGCATAACCGTCATCATCTTGCATATAACCTATGGTATAGATGTGCACCATCAGTGATACGAATGTCACAACAACCATCATCATCGCGGTCAGGGCATCCACCATAAAGCCGACTTCCAGACTCAAAGAACCAGACTGTAGCCATTGATAGACTTGCTGATTGTATGTTTCACCGTCTATAGCAACTAACTTAAGTACCCATACAGATAAGACAAAGGCAATACCCACTCCATAAACAGCTACGCGATGCGCCCAGACTCGGCCTACTTGATTGCCAAATAATCCTGCGATAATACTGCCAAATAATGGCGCAAGGACGATGCTGAGTAGTAAGGTTTGATTCATTATCTATCCTTTCAGCTTATCTAAATCAGCGACATTAATTGTATGTATATTTCGAAATAGCACCACTAATATAGCCAAGCCGATCGCCGCTTCTGCAGCCGCCACCGTTAATATAAAGAATACAAATACTTGCCCTGCTATATCACCAGAAAAATGAGCAAACGCAATAAAATTAAGATTCACCGCCAATAACATCAACTCAATACACATCAATAAGATGATGATATTTTTACGATTAATGAATATACCCGCAACCGACAAACTGAACAGCAACGCACCTAAGATCAAAAAATCTGATAAGGCAATCATGATTTGAGCTCCTGAGCCTTTGCATCTTTAGGCTTTTTAACAGCATCCATTTTAATTAGTCTCACACGGTCTTCTCGGCGCACTTTGACTTGTTTAGATACATCTTGTGATTTACTTTTCTTATCTCGTAAAGTCAGGGTAATAGCCGCCACAATCGCAACGGTTAAAATCACCGAAGCAATTTCAAACGGGTAGACATAAACGGTGTACAGCAAGAGACCTATTTCTTTGGTATTACTATAACCTTCTGGATGAGGTATCGGAGCAGGCACAATATCCAGTCCAAAATGGGAAGCGCCTAAGACGGCAATCATCTCAATGGTAATTAAAGCTGCGACGACAATACCTAGCGGTAAATACTTCGTAAAACCTTCTTGTAGCGGTGCTAAATCAATATCCAGCATCATGACCACAAACAAAAATAACACCATAACCGCGCCGACATAAACCAGAACGAGCGTTAAGGCTAAGAATTCGGCTTCTAATAAGAGCCAAATACCGGCACTGGTAAAAAAAGCTAAGATCAAAAATAAGGCCGCCCGCACTGGGTTTCGTACAGTGATCACCATCAAGGCAGCCACTAATAAAATAGCGGCAAAGCCATAGAATACGAATTGCTCCATTATCGGTACTCCGCATCAGCAGCCCGATCAGCTGCTATTTGGTCTTCATTTTTATCACCAATTGCCAACAACATATCCTTGGTCATAATGTTTTCACCACGATTCTCAAAGTGATAATCAAATATGCGTGTTTCCACAATGGAATCTACAGGACAAGATTCTTCACAAAATCCGCAGTAAATACATTTAAACAAATCGATTTCATACTTTGTGGTACGTCGTGTACCGTCATCACGTGGTTCTGTTTCTATCGTAATAGCCAAGGCTGGGCACACGGCTTCACATAGTTTGCAACCAATACAGCGTTCTTCGCCATTCGGATAACGACGTAAAGCGTGCAGGCCTCTAAAGCGAGGTGATTGCGGTGTGTTTTCTTCGGGATATTGCACGGTTATTTTTTTTGCAAACAGATATTTGCCTGTCAGCTTCAAACCTAATAACAATTCCCACAGCAAAAAGCTCTTAAAGAAATGACGAATAGAAGCCATCATAAGACGGCCTCCGTAAACCATGGGCCGATATCAAGTACCTGTGCGGTAGCGACCACTACTAACCATACTAAGGTGACGGGGATAAATATTTTCCATCCCAAACGCATGATCTGATCATAACGGTAGCGAGGGAACGTTGCTCTAAACCACAAATATAAAAATAAGAAAACACATGTTTTCATCAGCAACCATACAATACCAGGCACCCATGAAAACAAGGTTTCAAGACCAGGAATGCCTTGAAATGGTGATAACCAGCCGCCCATAAACAACACGGCCGCTAGCATTGAAATCAGAATCATATCAGCATATTCGGCAAGGAAAAACACGGCAAAGGCCATACCCGAATACTCTACATGGAAACCAGCCACAATCTCTGACTCACCTTCAGACACGTCAAACGGCGCCCGATTAGTTTCTGCCACTCCCGAAATAAAGTAGACCACAAAAAGTGGAAATAATGGCAACCAGAACCAATGTAAAAATCCACCCTGTTGTGCCAATACAATCTCACCTAGATTCAAACTTCCTGCCGCCACAAGCACGCCTACCAAGGCAAAACCCATAGCAATTTCATAAGATACGACTTGTGCAGCTGAACGTAAGGCACCTAAAAAAGCGTAGCGGGAATTTGAAGCCCAACCAGCAATTACAATGCCATAGACACCCATCGAGGTGATCGCCAAGATATACAACAATCCCGCATCAATATTGGCTAAGGTCATCGTCGCATCGAAGGGCATCACAGCCCAAGCAGCTAAGGCAGGGCCTATCGCCAATACAGGAGCAATTAAGAATAAGTACAAATTTGATTTGGCAGGAAATATCACTTCTTTTAATGCTAATTTTAGTCCATCAGCAATCGGTTGTAATAATCCCCATGGGCCAACACGATTAGGACCAATACGCACTTGGATATAGCCGATGACTTTACGTTCCGCCAAGGTTAAATAAGCGACGCCTAACATCAAAGGCACAATGATGGCGACAATTTTAAGCACGGTGAATAACAAGGTATTGTTGACAACCCAGTCAATCATGATGAGGCTCCTTGTTCAGCAAGTTCAACCTGAACATCGGCAAAGTTAGCACCAAGCATCGATGTTTGTGCAATACCTGCGGCTAAATAGATACAGCTATCAGCAATGGCATCATCTATTTCAAATGCCATAATCAGATGATTATCATTCTGAGTCACCTTAATCATTTTAGATTCGCTGAGCTTATGTTTTTCAGCTTCTTTACTATTCATTCGTGCCAGTAAGGCGCGCTTATTTTCAGGCGTTTGTTGCAAGGGTTCACTACGCCTAACTACAGCATCAGTCTGGTACATTGGCACTTCGGAAATGGCCATTAATTTACTTGTAACGCCTAACTCATCTGGAATATAAAATGATTTAATAGTGGCTGATTGCATATTGAACTGATCACTGACTTCATCACGAACATCTTGTGATGACACGTAATCAAAGTTTTTAATATTGGCCAAATTACCGAATACTCGTAATATTTTCCAACCTGGTCGACTATCACCTTTCGCGGTTACAGCACCTGTAAAGCTTTGCCATTGGCCATCGATGCCAATAAACGTACCTGAAGTTTCAGCAAAACTAGCCATAGGTAAAATGACATCTGCATACGCTAATATAGTATCAGTGACATAGCTTGTGATTGAAACCACCAGACTTGCATGTTGTAAGGCATTTAGTGCGATGTTTGGATTTGCACAATCTAACTCAGGTTCAACACCAAACAATAAATAAGCTCGTAATTTTTGTCGCCAAATCTGTTCGCTATCAAGTCCTACTGATTCAGCCTCATTTGCTTTGACTTTACCTTGTGATAAGCGATCTGCGAGAGCGATTGCCGTGGAGTTTGCTGTCGGTAATACAATAAGTTGGCTATTGCTTAAACGAGAAATCAATGCCGTTAAAGCTTTTAACTTCGTCGCCTGTGGGTGATTACTTGCTAAAGCCCCTACAAATATTGTTGCTTGCATAGCATTGGATAAGCGCATGGCAATCGTTTGATCTGCGGCTTTGGGGACAACGTTTTCTAATAACTCATTCCAGCCTTTATCTTCATTATCTCCCAATGCAAGTAACGCTTTTGCAATACCGGATAGACAACTCAGCATGCCTTTGGTGTTAACCGTCATATGGGCGGTAACGGGCATAAGTAGATCAGATTTAAAAAAGTTAATATCGGTGACAGTAGTTCCACCCATCGTGGCCGCTTGTCTAATGCGGTGGGCGATAATAGGTTGTTCGGCTCGAATATTACAGCCAACTAAAACGATATCATCACTCTGTTCTATATCCGCTAAAGACCAATCTTGGTGATTATAATCGGCGTTGTCCCCAGAAAAATCTTGTTGCCGTAACCGGTGATCAACATTATTAGAGCCTAGACCACGTAATAATTTCTGGAATAAATACGCTTCTTCTAAAGTCGCAGTTGGTGAGATCAGTCCTGCAATTTGATCGGCACCATGTTTGGTTTTCAATACTTTCAGACTATCAGCGGCCATAGCAAGTGCAGTTTGCCAATCCGTAATTTGCCATTCGCCATTTTGTTTAATCATGGGCTCAGTGGCGCGCTGCTCGTGGTTAATACCTAAATAGCTAAAACGGTCACGGTCTGATAACCACGTTTCATTAAGGCTTTCATTATCTCGAGGCACCACGCGCATAACGTCTTTACCACGAGAATGAAATTCAATATTAGAACCAACGGCATCATGCGGTGCAATGGATGGATGAGCAACTAGCTCCCATGCGCGTGCGCGATAACGATATGGTTTAGAAGTCAGTGCGCCTACAGGACACAGGTCAATAATGTTACCTGATAATTCTGAAATGAGGCTACTTTCAACATAGGTACCGATTTCCATATGTTCGCCACGACCAACCGCTCCCAACTCTTTTATACCAGCGATCTCTTCACCAAAACGAACACAGCGAGTGCAATGAATGCAACGCGTCATATCAGTCGTGATCAATGGCCCAATATTTTTATCTTTAACAACACGCTTGCCTTCACTGAATCGACCTAGTCCTGAACCATAACCCATCGACAGATCTTGTAATTCGCACTCGCCGCCCTGATCGCAAATAGGGCAATCAAGCGGGTGATTTATCAGTAAAAACTCCATGACACTACGTTGTGCATCAATCGCTGTTTTTGAATGTGTAAATACCTTCATGCCTTCTGTCACAGGCGTCGCACAGGCAGGTAAGGCTTTACGTGATTTATCTACTTCAATTAAACACATCCGGCAATTGGCCGCTATCGACAGCTTTTTGTGATAACAAAAACGAGGGATATCAATACCTGCCTCATCAGCAGCCTGAATAATCATCTTTGTAGAATCCACTTTTAGTGGAATACCGTCGATTTCGATGTTAACCATCTATTTACTCTCTACCTGACAACATTTGTGATCAATGTGATGTTGAAACTCGTCACGGAAATGTTTGATAAAACTAATGACGGGGGCTGCCGCTGCATCACCTAAAGCACAAATCGTATTACCATTAATATTTTTTGCCACTTCTACCAATCGATCTAAATCTTGTTGCGTGCCTTCACCGTGCTCTATACGTTTTACCACCCGATAAAGCCAGCCGGTACCTTCCCGACAAGGCGTACATTGGCCACATGACTCTTCATAATAAAACTCGGCGATACGTTCCAATGCTTTAACCATGCACGTGGTTTCATCCATGATAATGACTGAACCAGCACCTAACATTGAACCGCCACGGCTAATACCGTCGTAGCTCATTGCCAGCTCCATCATCTTATCACCCGGTACGACAGGTGTTGAGCTACCACCAGGAATTACAGCTTTTATTTTATTGCCATTTCGCATGCCACCGGCTAATTTTAATAATTCAGAGAACGGCGTGCCTAATGGCACTTCGTAATTCCCAGGTTTATTGACATGGCCAGACACGCTAAAAATCTTGCTACCACCATTATTGGGCGTACCTAACTCATGAAACCAATCACCACCATATTGTAAAATTACAGGAACAGAGGCTAAAGTTTCGGTATTATTTATAGTTGTCGGTCGACCATATAAGCCATAACCTGCTGGGAATGGTGGCTTATAACGTGGCTGACCTTTTTTGCCTTCTAAGGATTCCAATAGAGCCGTTTCTTCACCACAGATATACGCACCTGCACCGGGCTGCGTATAAAGTTCAAAACTAAAACTTGAACCTAATATATTTTTCCCTAGATAACCTGCATCTTTTGCTTCTTGAATTGCTACTTCGAAGCGGTCAAAGGGTTCAACAAATTCCCCGCGAATATAGTTATAGCCTGCTTGAGCACCGATGGTGTAACCCGCGATAATCATTCCCTCAACCACTTGATGAGGATTGAACCGTAAAATATCGCGATCTTTACACGTGCCAGGTTCACCTTCATCTGAGTTGCAGACGATATATTTCGCCCCAGGCATACGGCGTGGCATAAAACTCCATTTTAAGCCAGTTGGAAAACCCGCTCCTCCTCGACCACGTAGCGCTGAATCTTTAAGTTGTTCAATAATATCTTCGGCACGTGTTTTTTCTTTGAGGATTTTTTCTAATTGCTCATAACCACCAACACTACGATAAGATTCCAGTGTCCATGGCTCATCAAGGTGACGAGTACGGAAACAAACCTGATCGAGCTTCAAGTCATCTGAAGATATCGCTGTCATGATTTGAGCCCCGCCAAAATATGGTCAATCTTGTCATTGGTTAAATGCTCATGATAATCACGATCAAGTTGCATCATCGGCGCGCCACAACAAGCACCCAAACATTCTACTTGTCTCAATGTATATTGGCCGTCTTCAGTCGTTTCGCCTAATTTAATATTCAAGCGATCCTCTAAATGGGCAACCACTTCATCAGAGCCATTAAGCAGACAAGAAATATTGGTACAGACATTAATTTTATGTTTGCCGACGGGTTTAAGGTCGAACATGGTGTAGAAGGTAGCCACTTCATAAACACTAATCGCAGGAATGGCTAAATAATCAGCCAGTGCATTCATTACTGGCTTAGCTAACCAACCTTCGTTGGCGGCTTGTAATATATGTAAACAAGGAATAACCGCTGATTGGGCTTTACCCGTTGGATATTTAGCTACCCATGCATCTAGTTGCTCACGAAGTTCTGCGTTAAATAGTTGTTCTTTTGCGCCAGTAAGATTCATCGATCAACCTCACCAAATACAATATCCATAGTGCCAATAACCGCCACAACATCAGCTAACATATGACCTTTGATCATTTCATTCATAGCAGATAAATGGGCAAAGCCTGGCGCCCTAATTTTGAGTCGATACGGTTTGTTAGCCCCATCTGAAATCATATAAATACCAAACTCACCCTTAGGATGTTCAACGGCGGTATATATCTCGCCTTCTGGCACACAGTAACCTTCAGTAAATAATTTGAAGTGATGAATCATCGACTCCATATCATTTTTCATATCGATACGTTTTGGCGGTGCCACTTTAGTATCAGTCGTAATCACGGGACCGGGATTAGTGCGTAACCAATCAACACACTGCTTAACAATTCGATTTGATTGACGCATTTCTTCCACTCGCACCAAGTATCGATCGTAACAATCACCCTCAACGCCGATAGGAATATCAAAATCCATCCGGTCGTATACTTCATAGGGTTGTTTTTTACGTAAATCCCACGCGATGCCTGAACCGCGTAACATTGGACCGGTAAAACCAAGTTGTAGAGCACGTTCAGGGCTTACCACGCCGATACCCACTGTGCGTTGTTTCCAAATACGATTATCGGTCAATAATGTTTCATATTCATCGACACAGTTGGGGAAACGATCGGTAAAGTCTTCAATAAAATCGAGCAAACTACCTTCTCGATTAGTATTTTTTTGTTTAACTTCTTTTGCGCTATGCCATTTTGATTTTTCGTATTTAGCCATGGTATCAGGCAAATCACGATACACGCCGCCAGGACGATAATACGTGGCATGTAAACGAGCACCAGATACCGCTTCGTAACAATCCATCAAATCTTCACGTTCACGGAAACAATATAAGAATACCGTCATAGCACCGATATCAAGACCATGAGCGCCTAACCACATTAAATGATTCAGTATTCGCGTAATCTCATCAAACATTACTCGAATATATTGAGCGCGTTCAGGCACTTGCACGCCTAGCATTTTCTCAATAGCCATCACATAAGCATGTTCATTACACATCATCGACACATAATCGAGTCGATCCATATAACCAATACTTTGATTATAGGGCTTACTTTCGGCCAATTTTTCGGTACCGCGATGAAGTAAGCCGACATGAGGATCGGCACGTTGAATAACTTCGCCATCCATTTCTAAAATAAGGCGTAATACACCATGTGCTGCTGGATGTTGTGGCCCAAAATTTAAGGTGTAACTCTTAATTTCAGCCATCATTTATTCCCACTGTAGCGATTATCATCTCGGATAACCCGAGGTACCAAAATACGTTCTTCGATGCTTACCGGTTCGTAAACCACGCGCTTTTTCTCAGAGTCATAACGCATTTCCACATTACCAATCAGTGGGAAGTCTTTACGAAAGGGATGACCGATAAAACCATAATCAGTCAATATGCGCCGTAAATCAGCATGACCATTAAACAAAATACCAAATAGGTCGAATGCTTCTCGTTCAAACCAGTTAGCACCATTCCAGATTGATGTCACACTATCAACAATAGGCTGATCTGCATCGAGTCTCACCTTAAGACGTAAACGTTGATTGTGCTGAATAGATAGCAAATGATAAACCACGGCAAAACGAAAGCTTTCTTCAACGGGTTCCATATTGCCAGCGCCATCAACCGCACGACTAAAGCCACTCTCAGAAGCACTTTTTGTTTCCCAAGCGGTGCCGCCATATTGTGAATAATCAACACCACAGACATCAACTAATAGCTCAAAGCCAAAGCGGTCCCT
Source organism: Methylophaga sp. (assembly GCA_024636315.1). Classification (GTDB taxonomy): domain Bacteria; phylum Pseudomonadota; class Gammaproteobacteria; order Nitrosococcales; family Methylophagaceae. The sequence goes on along the minus strand of JAGXHJ010000006.1, from coordinate 13,908 downwards.
TAACTGCTTACATACAGACAAAATACTTTCCGCAGCCACATGCAGTGTGATTTCTTCATTCAACAGCTCACAATCGAGTAAGTCCGCTGAAAAATGCTTTTCTAAAGAGGCCTTCAACACATCAATCATAGCGCTTAAGTTTCCTGTGTCCGAGCGATAGTATTGGTACGGCGTATTTTATTTTGTAACTGGATAATACCGTACAACAAAGCTTCAGCAGTCGGAGGACAACCTGGCACATAAATATCTACTGGCACGATACGGTCACAGCCGCGGACAACAGCGTAGGAATAGTGATAATAACCACCACCATTAGCGCAGGAGCCCATTGAAATCACCCATCGCGGTTCTGACATCTGGTCATAAACCTTACGCAATGCTGGCGCCATTTTATTAACCAAAGTACCCGCGACAATCATTACATCCGATTGTCGTGGACTTGGACGAAAGACCACCCCAAAGCGATCTAAATCATAACGTGACGCGCCTGCCTGCATCATTTCTACAGCACAACATGCCAGACCAAAGGTCATCGGCCATAATGATCCCGTTCTCGCCCAATTAATTAGTTTATCAGCAGAAGTAGTGACAACGCCTTGTTCAAGAATACCTTCTATTCCCATTCGAGCGCCCCTTTCTTCCATTCGTAAATAAAGCCCACAACTAATATTCCTAGAAATAAAAACATCGCAAGCAAGCCAAAAACACCTATTTGATCGAGGACAACGGCCCATGGAAATAAAAATGCAATTTCTAAATCAAAGATAATAAACAGAATGGCAACAAGGTAATAACGCACATCGAATTTCATGTGTGCATCTTCAAATGGCTCGAAACCACATTCATAGGGTGAGTTTTTTTCATCATCAGGACGGCGCGGCCCCAAAATAAAGCCGGCAAGTAATGGCATAACACCAAAACCAACACCTATAATCACAAACAACAAAATTGGGAGATAGTTCTCCAGCATATTTTTCAGTTCTTTTCAGTTACTTATAAAAATTATGATTGAATGCATCTCCAATCATCGCTATTTTCATTACGCTTATTATTTAGCTCACGTTGCATGCCGAAATTAATTTGAATTCACTATACACCGTCTGGGGGTGAGTAGAAAACGCTCTTTTTTTGAACTTAGCAGTTTTCTTTTCTCACACTGTCTACTAACAAAGCCAAAATGCCTATTAAATATTCCTTTGTTTGTTATTCTCGAAATGCCTTTCTGCTCACGCTTAATAAATAATACTTGAATTAGTCTAAGGTATAATCTATTTTTAAACTTTTACTCACGCTCTATTCCTCTTAAGAGCCAAGTCACATTTAATAAGGCATTTTTTCAATGGCGCATACCACTAAAATTCGTAAATGTTTATTTCCTGCTGCCGGTTATGGCACCCGCTTTTTACCCGCAACAAAAGCCATGCCCAAAGAAATGTTGCCTATCGTTAGTAAACCATTAATTCAGTATGGTGTAGAAGAAGCCCTTGAAGCAGGAATGAATCAGATCGGATTTATTGTAGGTCGAGGTAAACGCGCCATCGCCGATCATTTTGATAATAACTACGAATTAGAACACCAGATTAAAGGTACATCAAAAGAGAAATATTTAGATGACATCCGCAAAGTAATGGATAAATGCGAATTTGTCTTTATGCGTCAACGTGAAATGTTAGGACTCGGTCATGCCATTTTGACCGGTGAACCAATGATTGGTAACGAACCATTTGCAGTGGTTCTAGCTGACGATTTATGTGCCGCGCCATCAGATGGTGACCATATGCGTGCCTTAGGCCAGTTAGCAGCGCTATATGATCGTTATCAGTGCAGTATTATTGCTATCGAAGAAGTGCCACCTGAAGAAACCGGCAGTTACGGTATTATTTCTGGTGAAGAGATAGCACCCGGCATATACCAAGTACATGACATGGTCGAAAAACCTAAGCCTGAAGATGCACCCACCAATATGGCCATCATCGGACGTTACGTTCTTACCCCAGAAATATTTAATTATTTACGCAATACCAAACCAGGCGCAAATGGTGAAGTTCAAATCACTGATGCCCTTAAAGCGCTGGCACAAGACCGCCAAGTATTAGCAGTAAAATTTAAAGGCCGCCGTTTTGACTGCGGTAGTGTTGATGGCTTTATTGAAGCCACTAATTATTATTATGAAAATGTCTATAAGAAGGAGGCTAAGGCTTAGTCTTAGTCTGTTTATCTAGACTATTAGCGAGACGCATTGTTATTATTTAACAATGCGATCTTTGCTGATAACTCAACCGAGCAACTCCACTTATAGGCGAGATTAATCGTCTCACCATAAGCATATACGCCGTGGCCACGAACAATAGTTACCTTGTGATCAGCAAGTTTCTCAGCGACAGCACTTGGCGATAATTCAATATAACGATCATAGGCTATGGTAACAACAGGCACTGTTGGGAAATAATACTGACCTTCAAAATCAACCGGCACAAAATCATCACCATTTAAGGTGAGCGCTATTGCGTGTGGGCCATGACTGTGAAATACCGCCTGTGCCTTTGTATTATGGCGATAGGCTTCAATATGTAGCGGCGTGTCCAGTGATGCCCCGTCGCCCATAGTTCCATCGATATTACATATAACTAAATCATCGGTCTGCAAAGTATCTGCACAACAGCCAGTAGGCGTAATCCAAATTTCATCATGCCAACGGAAAGAGGCATTACCACTATGAGAATCATTGCAACCATATTGTCTTAACCATCGATAGTGTTGCACTAGCTCACTTTTCAACTGTGCTAGATTAGCTTGCATCAGACTCCCCTTCAGACAGTAGATTGTCTACATGACGCAACCATTGACCAGCCTGATTACGCTCATTTTCAAACTTAACAGCTTTTGTAAAAGAAGCTTTTGCTTGCGACAATTGGTTTAAATGAAATTGCGTCATCCCTAATAATAACAAGGCAGTACCTGATCGCTTGCCCTTCAATTTAGTCAAACTCTTAGTTAAGCTATCCTCAGCATTCTGCCACTGTTCCAAGCCAAAGAGAACGCGACTATATTTCAAATCTGACTCTCCACTACCATCTAGCGCAGTGATTTTTTCTAAAATAGGAAGCGCTTTAAGTGCCTCTTTAGCCGCTAACCAACTATCAGCCAAACGATTTAAATTATCTAAATCTGATGGAATAACGCCATCATTAATACCTTGTGTTAATAATTGAGCCGACTTATACGGAATTTGTAAATAACGGTACATGTCAGCCAAACTAATAAGCGTTTTAGCATCACCGAGTTCCAAACGTTGCGCTAACATTTTGACTGCCATCGCGGTAAATTCTTTATTTTGTTGAAGATATAATGCTGAAAGCTGTGACCAATAGCTTGTTTGATAAGGATAAAGAGTAATAAGTGTTTCTAATACACTAATAGCTGATTTATATTGCTTCAACTCCAAGTGTGCCGCTAACAACACTTGATACCAAGCTTCTTTTACCGATTTATCATTTTTAATGGCTACACTAATGTGCTCTACCGTTTTTTTATAGTTCTTAACCCTATAATAAGCACTTGCCAGCAAAACATGGGCACTATTGGGAGGTGAGACTTCGGCTTTCAACCATTTTTCTAGCATCACAATACCTTTATTGTATTGTTCATCGGCTAATAATAACTGCGCTAGATTATAAAGTAGGTCATGACTCACTTTTTCTGGGAGTGCATTGGAATCCAGTGCTTGCTGAAATAGTGAGCTTGCTTTTGTATAGTCTTCCAGTGACGAATACAAATAACCTAAGGTTTGTTGGACTACCGCCCTTTCATAAGAACTTGACTCGGTTTTATCTAATAAAGACTTAAGTTGAGTTTCAGCTGCAGAAAACTTATCTGCTTCCATTAACGTTTGGGCGGCATTCAGCGCTTTATAGGTTTTTTCAGTCAATAAATATTGACTCTCTTCTTTGGCCATCGTCGCTGACGCCATCAACAATAAGATGATCAATAAAGGTAATTTGAAAACTGACACACTCATCATTTATTTCGCCAATTTAAATTCAATTTCTTGCGTCGCTTGACGCTCGACCGGCTGACCATCAACGACCTTGGGTTTAAATTTCCACTTTAAAATGGCCTTTAAAGCCGCACTGTCAAAGATGTTTTCAGGTTTGGCACTGATCACAATAGGATCACGCACTTGTCCATCTTTAGTAATCGTAAAGGATACCGTCACGATACCCTCTATTCCCCGACGAGAGGCCATGCGAGGATACTGTGGAGGAATACGTACCAAAGGCATCACGTCATCATCCATCGTCGGTGCAGCAATGGCTGTTGGTGCACTCAGTGCTACTGGTGCATTTGAAAAATCACCTAAATAGGGTCCACCAGCAATATTTAATGGCACGTCGATACGTGGCATATCTAATTTAGGTGTAGGTGCTTTGGGTTTATCCACTTGTTGAGCAGGTACTTTAGGCGGTGGCGGTGGCTTTTGAGGTGGCGGTGGTTTCTTCGGCAATTCACGTTTTTTAGTTTCTGTCTTATCTTCGCGCTTAAGGCGTACAAAATCTAACAATTGAATATTTTCTGTTACTTGCCGCCCAATATTTTGTTCTGCAGTCATTTTTTGCATTAAGGTAAATAAACCAAAATTCACCAAAATCGCAAGCAGTAAGCCTATGGCTAAACGCATTAAAATAAAACCTTATTAGTCGCGCTGAGCAGCAATGGATACATTGGCAACACCTGCCAATCGTGCTTGATCCATCACTTCAATAAGCAGGCCAGTTTTGGCCTCTTTGTCTGCCAAAATAATGACTGAGCCTTCTGGGTTTTCAGCATGCATACGCTCAACATTAGCACGCACAGCCCGTCGATCTATTTGCCGTTTATCCATCCACACTTCATCATTCGGCGTGATCGAAATCATAATATTGGCCAGCTCTTTTTTAACTGCGGTTTTAGCAGAGGGACGACTGACATCGACGCCCGTTTCTTTAACAAATGAAGTGGTCACAATAAAAAAGATCAATAAGATAAATACCATATCAATCAATGGCGTCATATTAACTTCAGCTATGGCACCACTTTGGCGACGCGAATGTCTATTTCTCATAATTAATACCTAGGAACCGCAGTCCCATTAATCCCTTCGCAATACATCAGCAAGCGTATCTTCCGCTCGAAGCACACGCTGTTCAAGCTGTGTACTAAAATACATACCCGATAAAGCCGCTAATAAGCCACCCATAGTTGTTATCAAGGCCACCGAAATCCCACCCGCCATACCTCGGGCGTTGCCCGTACCAAATACCGTCAGCACATCAAATGTTTGAATCATGCCATCTACGGTGCCTAATAAACCTAACATTGGCAAAGCAGCAATAAGCGTACGGATTGACATCAAATATTGTTTTAGTGATGCGGAGCTTTCAGCGATCATCCCTTGGCGGATTTTCTGTGCATACCAGCTCTGCCGATCCGCTCTTTCCTGCCAAGTAGCCAGCGCTCTTTTGATGTGTGTTGGATGAATAAAATACACAAAAAAATAGCGTTCAATAATCATCGTCCACATAACGATCGACGCTATCAATATCGCCCATAACACTAAACCACCACTTTCCAGCAGTAGCTGAATGTTAAACAGATTATTTGTCAGTGCTTCCATTCAACCTTTCTGCATTACGCGCTACGATTGCTGCACTTTCTTCATCTAGTATTTGCACTAAACGATTACTTTTGCTTGATATCGCGCTATGGATCAATAAAAGAGGGATAGCTACCGCTAAGCCCAACTCAGTTGTGACTAATGCCTGCGATATCCCACCTGACATCAACTTAGGATCACCGGTGCCAAACAACGTAATGGATTGGAATGTTTCAATCATGCCCGATACAGTACCTAATAGCCCCAACATAGGCGCTATTGCAGCTAACATCGCTAGGGTTATCAAACCACGTTCAATTTTCGGGATTTCACGCAAGATCGCTTCATCAAGTTTTAACGATAAGGTTTCGACATCCTGCATGCCCTCACTAGCAACCGATAAAATTCGACCTAAGGGATTTTTAAGACTTGGCGCAGTCTGTTTTTGTTGTTGTGCTATGCCGCGGCCAGCGATACCTAGGAATATAAATCGTTGTATTGCTAACAGTAAACCAATCGCACCTAAGCCCAGAATAATGAAACCTATCCAACCGCCTTGTGCAATACGTTCCTCCAAATCAGGCGCTTGAACTAGTAATGCCATAATAGCGCCGCGAGTCGGATCAACTACCACTGGCATTAATGCGCCATCAGTCGTTGATTCAAAATCAGTTATTAAACTGCGTAGACGATCAACAGGTTGGCGGCCTAATTCAACTAGACTGCCTGTTTCAGGTAGATAACGTAAAAACTTGCCATCACTAAAGGCAGTAAATACCCCGATTCTAGTTACATCTCTAGCTTCCATCTTACCTTCGGCAGTAATAATAGAAGTATTGAATCGACTCACCTTTCCTGATTCTGTCATTTCTTCTTGTAACATCAGCCACAAAGTACGTAATTCTTCAATCGTAGGTTGCTGTTTACGTTCAGCCATTGCCGTTAAAAATTCAGTTCGTTCAGGCTTTTGAGCCGAGACCATCGAGTTTTCCAAAACGCTACGACTATCATTACTTATTTGGCGAACCGTACCAAACAATTCACCTAAAGAACCCGACTTTTCTTGTAACAAACTTTCTTTTTGTGTAAGCCCTTTTTCATGATCTTGAAAAGATTGATTGAGTAATTCCGTTCTTTGTTCTTCAAAGGCTAATTGAGCTTTTGCTTCGGCTAATAACTTTGCCTGATCATCGCGAGTCGACACAAAGTTTGCTTCGCGTAATTTATTTTGCTGTTGTTCTAATACGCCCTCACGTTGGACCTTGTCTAATAGCGCATCTAAATCAGTCGGTTTATCAGCCGCTTGCAGTGATGGCGATACCAATGCGCTGAGTAATAATGTTGCAATGATAAATCTCATGGTGCCATCTCCACAGTTTTGACTGGTAACACCAGTAGATCTGGCGGTAACTGTTTCATGGCAACCTTCAATGCCTGACTGATCGGTTGACGATATTCATTTGGCAACACTTGCCAACCATCATTCCAAATACCGGCTTCCAAACCATCCAAGGTCAGGTAATACAAACTAACGCGACCGATACGCAAAAAGTCTACGGTGCGCGTCATGTCATCAACCGTTAATTCATCACGATAAGCTTCGATCGTACGACCATATTCAGTTTCGACCTGATAAGCCTCAAGAATGCGACGATATTTTTCAGCGATCGTGACATCAGCACGTTCCATCAGTGTTTGTAGTTGTATAACTCGCGCTTGGCGTTCTTTAGGCAGAAATGGCAAATCTAAAGCAACAAACTGCTCCATAGTGTCAATCATCTTTAACATCAAGGGCACAATATCACGCTGGGTAGATTCAATATTTCGAAGTTGAACATTGATCGAATCTAGCTCTTGTTGTTGTGACGATACTAACTTATCAAGTTGATCGTTATAAGCTCGCAAACTATCCGTTTGGCGCAAAGTTTCACGGTATTCAGCCAACAATTGGACTGTTTCATCAGCCAAGCCATCAATCTGTTGCTGTGACTGTTGAGCAGCAACATCGGTTTTAACCTGTGAATCTATGGCTTTTTCAAGACTTCCCGCCTGCGATACGAGCGGTATCGCGGTTAACAGGATGGCTAGTAGCCAATGTAGCCCAATCCATTTGTATTTTTGCATAAGCTATCTTTCCGTCTATATTGTAAGTTTGCGTACATTAAAGCACACAACTACCCAAAAAATCAGAGAGCAATAGTAACAAGAGAAAGCAAACAGTGAAACGTCAATATAGTTAAGTGATCAGGTATTTCAGGCAAAAAAAAGGCCGGACATAAAGTCTGGCCTAAACCTTCATAAGAAGGAGAGAGAAATATAAGTTTGGTTAAGAAGCTGAATTCTTAAAACTTGTTACACATGATACTGCGGGCAACTACTTTAAGAATGAGCGACTTATCCCAATAAATCGGGAATTTATTCCTATCTCCTAATAGGCTTTTATCACACTGGTCTACGATGATAATCCATGACTAATGGCAAACCGCATTAATTCTGCTGTTTTATTGATATCAAGCTTACTTTTGATTTGAGTAAGGTTATTTGCGACTGTTTTATAGCTGATACCCAATAAATTTGATATTTCGGTCATACTTTTACCTTCGCCTAACAAGCGTAAAATTTCTAGCTCGCGGCGTGATAAATCACTTAACGCACTGGTACCAGCACCAATATTTAACATCGCTAATTGCTGGGCAGTATCTGGGCTAAGATAAGTTTTACCCGCTAAGACTTTCTCAACAGCTTCAACCAAATAATCCGCCGCATTATTTTTAGTAATGTAGCCCTTGGCACCGGCTTGCATAGCGCGCGAGGCAAAGACGGGGTCTTCATGCATACTAAACATTAATACCTTGGCGTTTTCACGGTTTGCGCGCATTTTTCGTAAGACTTCAAGACCACCAATACCCGGCAAGGTAATATCTAGCAAGACCATATCGGGGTAGTTTTCTTGAAAAAGTCGATAGCCTTCTTCGCCTGTTTCCGCTTCAATCACCTTGGTATTGGGGATCTGTTGAATAAGTTGGCGACAACCCGCGCGAACAATGGGGTGATCATCCACCACTAAAATTGTGATTACATTCATGTTTTATCATTTCCTTTTAATGGGATTAATACTCTTACCTGTAAGCCGCGCCCTTCTGCAGTATCAAATGCAATTCGTCCACCTAAGGCACTTACTCGTTCACGCATACCAATCAACCCGAAGCCACGCACTAAGTCCGCATGAAAACCGACACCATCATCTGTTACTGTCACTTTAACGGTTTCATGCTCGCGCCGAGCCTCTACTTTTACATGACTTGCATGAGCATGACGTACACAGTTGGTAGTACATTCTTGCACAATCCGATAAATCGTTACTTGCAGAGTATCAGGCAAATGTTGAAAGTTGCCAACAAAGTCCCATTCCCAATCAATTTCTGGTTGTCTATCACGCCAATTATGTAGCATATCCCGTAGTGCATCGACTAAACCCAAATCATCTAAGGTCAAAGGTCGTAAGCGACTTAGCATCTTCCGTACTAATGATTGTATATGGTTAGTAATAAGTTTAACTGACTCTATTTTTTGCTCTATTTCAGGTAGTTGATGTTCGGCGGCTATGCGTTCAATATTGCCTAAATCGACCCTAATGCCAAATAAACAGGGTCCTAATTCATCATGTAATTCTCGTGATAAATCGCGTCGTTCCTCTTCTTGAAGCGTCAGCATACTTCCCGCCAAAGCATGGTTTTCTGCCATCGTATGCTCTAATACGCTCGCCATATGATTAAAACGAAATTGAATAGAAGATAGTTCTTTAACAACCGAAGTATCAACACGGGCTGAGAAATCACCTTTTTCCAGTTGCCCTAGCGCATCTTCAAGTACCTCTAGTGGCTTCAAACCTTGACGTAGTGCCACATAAATAAGGCCCACAATCAGCATTAAGAAAAATGTCCCCAGCCAAAATAGTACTTTTACATCAGCCCAGACTTCGTTCACTTCATCACTTGGATCGGCCTCAACCACTAAGTAACCATAGGATTTACTACCTTTGGTAATCAAGCGACGGAAAGCTACTGCTTCTGGTTCCATCATTTTAATAAACCAATTTGGCGCATCAGGTTTATTAATAAAGTGTGAGTTTTTTTCATGGCCGATTAGCGGCTCGCCGCTCATATCTTCAAACCAAGCACGAATGTGTCGTGTATCCCGCACACTGTCGACAATCATCGTCAATCGTTCACCTAAATCGTTAGAAAAACGTAAAGTCGGTAAAGCATTAATTAACAAACCCTTAGCTAAATTGGTACTAGACTCCATTTCTGCGACCAAAGCTTGCCGCGCGTTATGCACCATAAAATAGCCGGCAGCGGCAAAGTTAATCAATAATATAATGGTCACAATCACTACGATGCGAAATTTTAAACTCATAATCGGTCGGTATTCTGGCTAAGATAAGCTAGAATTATCGCACATCTTTAGATCTAGCCCATTAGGAATAATCAATCATGCAAACTAATCACGACCTTTTTACTCAAGCCCAAAAACACATTCCGGGTGGCGTTAATTCGCCAGTTCGTGCGTTTAAAGGCGTCGGTGGTGATCCTGTTTTTTTCAGCGAAGGTAAAGGCGCTTGGTTGACCGATGCTGAGGGCAAACGTTATATCGATTATGTCGGATCTTGGGGTCCAATGATTTTAGGTCATGCTCATCCCGAAGTTATCAGTGCCGTTCAAGAAGCCGCATCACATGGTTTAGGCTTTGGTGCACCTACCGCTATCGAAATCGAAATGGCCGATACCTTATGTCGATTAGTGCCATCGATGGAATTCGTTCGTATGGTGAGTTCAGGTACTGAAGCAACCATGAGTGCGATTCGTTTGGCGCGTGGTTTTACCAGCCGCGACAAAATAGTTAAATTTGAAGGCTGTTATCACGGTCATGCTGATTCATTATTAGTAAAAGCAGGTTCAGGTGCATTAACCCTTGGCGTGCCGTCTTCAGCTGGTGTACCCGCCTCCTTAGCTGAGCACACATTAACTCTGATCTATAACGATCTTGACTCTGTCCGTGACTGTTTTGCTGAATTAGGCGACCAAATCGCGTGCATCATCGTTGAGCCTGTCGCCGGCAATATGAACTGCATTCCACCAAGTGAAGGATTTTTACAAGGCTTACGTGAGATTTGTGATCAATACGGCGCAGTACTTATTTTTGATGAAGTAATGACAGGATTCCGCGTGGCTTTAGGCGGCGCTCAACAATATTATGATGTAAAACCTGATTTAACTACCTTAGGTAAAGTTGTCGGTGGAGGCTTACCTGTAGGCGCTTTTGGTGGCAAACGTGAAGTCATGGAACATATCGCACCACTTGGCCCAGTCTATCAAGCAGGTACTTTGTCAGGTAACCCCATTGCCATGGCGGCAGGTTTAACTACATTAAAATTAATCCAAACTCCAGACTTTCATAAAAACCTGGATGCCGCAGCTAAACGTCTATGCATAGGCTTACAAGCGCTTGCCGACAAAACAGGCATAGGTTTTACGACCAATCAAGCAGGCGGCATGTTTGGTTTCTTCTTCACTGATGAACAAGAAATAACCAGCTATGAGCAAGTGGTTAAATGCGATCAAGAACGGTTCAAAAAATTCTTTCACGGCATGTTAGAGCACGGCGTGTATTTAGCACCCTCGGCGTTTGAAACAGGTTTCATTTCTGCCGCCCATGGTGATGCTGAAATTCAAGCCACACTAGATGCCGCTGAACAAGTATTTGCTACACTTTAAGTAGCTAACTGTATCAACAATACTCGTCATGATTATTAAATGGATTTTTAAAGGGCTAACCGCACTGCTATTGTGCTTTAGCCTTTTAAGTCATGCACAAGAGTCTGATGTTTTATTACTCAAAACCTATGATGAATCACAAGATGTAACAGGCTGGCTAATGAGTGAAAAACTCGATGGCATGCGTGCTATTTGGGATGGCCACACTCTTAAAAGTCGCCAAGGCAATAATATCTCAGCACCACAATGGTTTTTAGATGGATTGCCGCCCTTTGAAATAGACGGTGAGCTGTGGACCAAGCGTGGTGATTTTGAAAATATCATGTCGATCGTCCGCCAACAAACGCCGGATGATCGCTGGCAGGCTATTACTTACAACATCTTTGAAGTACCCAATCAATCAGGTGGATTGTTAGTAAGACTCGCTGTTTTAGAAGATTACCTAGCTGAACATCAATCAGCATTCGTAAAAATAATTCCCCAAACAATGGTCAGCTCTACCAGCCAATTAAAATATGACTTAGAAAAAATCACCGCATTAGGTGCCGAGGGACTCGTCGTACGCAAACCAGACGTGCCATATCATTCGGGACGTTCTGATGATGATTTAAAAGTAAAACAATATCAAGATGCTGAATGTACCATCATCGCTTACAAAGAAGGTAAAGGTAAGTACACTGGAAAAACCGGTTCCTTACAATGCCAATTATTATCAGGCTTAATTTTCTATATTGGTTCAGGATTATCTGACAAGCAGCGGGAATCCCCACCCAAGATCGGCAGTGTCATTACCTTTAAATATTATGGTTTCACCACAAACGATATACCACGATTCCCCGTATTTATGCGCGTGAGACCAGCAGAATGAATCGGCTATCATCTTAAACTGGACCACGCCCTTGGCTTAGGAGCTAAATCATGAACACATTGTACTGGCACGATTACGAAACCTTCGGCATAGATCCTAAATATGATCGCCCCTCACAATTCGCCGGCATTCGTACCGATGAAGATCTCAACATCATCGGTGAATCATTGATGATCTACTGCAAACAAGCGAACGATAGTTTGCCGCACCCACAAGCTTGCCTTATCACCGGCATAACGCCACAAGAAGCAAATGAAAAAGGTATGCCGGAAGCCGAATTTATTAAACTCATCCATGATGAATTTGCTGAACCTAATACCTGTGGCGTCGGTTATAACAGCTTACGTTTTGATGATGAATTCACTCGCTTCACCCTATACCGCAACTTTTATGATGCCTATGCCCGTGAGTGGCAAAATGGCAATTCACGCTGGGATGTTATCGACATGGCACGTCTTACCCGTGCTTTACGACCAGAAGGTATCAACTGGCCTGACCGTGAAGATGGCAAACCAAGTTTCAGATTAGAAGCGCTTACTGCCGCTAATAGTATTGAGCACGAAGGCGCCCATGATGCCCTAGTCGATGTGAAAGCAACCATTGCCTTAGCTAAGTTAATTAAAACCGCACAACCTAAGCTCTATGACTTTGTTTACCAACATCGTCAAAAGAATACTGTGGCACCACTATTAAACATAAATGAACGTACGCCAGTTATTCATGTATCACGGATGTATCCCAGCGAATTCTGTGGCACCGCCTTAGTTGTTCCCATTGCTCAAGATCCAACCAACAACAATGGCATAATCGTCTATGACCTTCGCCACGACCCAAGTGATTTAATCGAACTCGATGCCGACACCCTTCGCGAACGCTTATTTACCCCGTTCAAAGATCTGCCCGAAGGCATCAATAGACCAGCATTAAAAACACTGCACATTAATAAATGCCCTGTCGTAGTGCCAGAAAGTACATTGAATGCAGCCGCCGCCGAACGCTTACAGATCGACAAAGCATTACATTACAAACATCTGCAACAACTTAATGCCACCGGTGATTTAACGGCGAAAATTAACGCCATATTTACCAAGCCAGATTATGAAGCCAATGATGATCCTGATGCCGGCCTTTATAGTGGAGGCTTTTTCAGCGCCAACGATAAACGCAAGATGGAATTGGTGCGTACTGCAAATGCAGATGCATTACGTGTCATGCCAATCCCGTTTGAAGATGCTCGTTTACCTGAAATGTTATTTCGTTATCGTGCGAGGAATTGGCCAGAGAGTTTATCGGCGGATGAACAAGAACAATGGCAGCAGTATAGTAAGCAGCGTTTGATGGGTGGTGAATCAAATAGTAAGATTCTGACTTTACCAAAGTTTTTTGAGGCGATTGAGGAATGTCGGAAAGGTGAGTTGTCGGTTGAACAGAGTTTAGTTCTGGATAGGTTGACTGCATATGGTCAATTGATTATAGATTCGTTAAACGAGTAGAGACCTTTGCACGAAACCGGCAAAAACATACTAGAAATGAGATAATACACCCTACGAAAATCATCAGGAATGGGCTCATACATGGCGTGGAAAAACCTACAACAAACTAGTTTTGCCGATTCAATGCTGATTGACCAT
>JAGXHJ010000074.1 GCA_024636315.1 Methylophaga sp. | reverse complement strand
GTAATTTCTTGATGTTTTATTTATGGCATCGTAAAATGCTCCGCTTAGTATGGCTATATAGCTCAGTTGGTTAGAGCACATCACTCATAATGATGGGGTCCCTAGTTCGAATCTAGGTATAGCCACCACTAATTTACCCGCAATGGGTAAGGGTTTAAAGCTACAATCCTCATGTAGTTGTATCACAACATCAATTTAGTCATTAACTAGCTGTTTATCATCTCGTCCAATCTGTCGTGATAATTTTAGAGCTTTTATGTGATATGTGAATTCAGCGCATCCGTTTCACTCATCATTTTTCTTCCTGCATAGTCCCTTGCAAATTGCCAAGCTATACGACCAGAACGCGTTCCACGCCCTGTCGCCCATTGGATAGCTTCATTACGAATACTCTCGTCATCACTAAGCTTAATACCAAAGCTGTTTAGCCAATGATTGACGGCATCTAGATATTGGTCTTGATTAAAGCTGTAGAAAGTAAGCTGTAGACCAAAACGATCCGAGAGAGAGATTTTTTCCTCTACGGCATCACCGGGATGAATTTCACCTTGTTCGCCTTGTCTATGCTCAAGATTGTCACTCATACGTTCAGTGAGCAGGTGCCTTCTATTTGATGTGGCATAAACCAGTACGTTGTCTAGTGAGCCGACAATAGAGCCATCAAGCACCGTTTTTAAGCCTTTATAGCTGTTTTCACCTTCTTCAAAGGAAAGGTCATCACAAAATATTAAATATTTTTCTTTGTTATTTCTAATGAGGTTAAGAATATCGGGCAGATCGTTGAGATGCTCTTTTTCAACTTCAATAAGGCGTAGCCCTTCGTTGTGAAATGCCTCTAGACACGCGCGTACTAATGAAGACTTACCCGTTCCTCTAGCGCCCGTCATCAGTACATTATTTGCTGGAAAACCGTTAACAAACTGACGTGTATTGTTGTACAACTGATCAATCTGCTTATCGATATTTCTGAGGTTGGAGAATGAGATGAGTTGAGGTGACAATACGGGTACTAAAGCTCCCCGCATAAACATCCCTCGACTATACTGCCAGCGATAGGCGAGAGCATCTGGTAATGCTGTTTGAGTTTGCCTTTGGTCATCAGGTAAAAAGCTCTCAAGTGTTGTTGAGAGACGATCCATCGCTTGGATCAATCCTGAGTCGCAACGCTTGGATAATTTATCATTCATATTTTGTTCCAACTAAATTCTATCGATTACTACAAAGAGGTAGACGCAACTCAAGCAATATATTTTCAAGTCCTGAAGTCTCTAGTAATTACATAAGGGAGTCGAATGTTTTTATTCTCTGAGCATGGATAATATGTGACTCAGCATTGTCTTTCTAGCTTTAAATCTCATTCAGTAACCTGTATATTATTGAATATATGGACTTTTAGTTCAGTGCCACTCAGTGCCACTCAGAGTCAGACTAAATAGGATATCAGTCATAATGATGTGGTCCTTAGTTCGACCCTAGGCATAACCATCCGTTAAAGAGTAATACAATCTAACGAAGCCACAAAGCCCCGCCAAGTCCGGGGTTTTGCGTATCAGGGCCTTAGGATTTACCAATTATAAAGCGATATTTCTAAGCAGCTTGGCGCGGTGATATTAATAATGTTCGGATAAAAGTCTCAGTGAAATCATCTTCAAAAAATTACGATGTCATTATCTTAGGTGCCGGTGCATCGGGTTTACTGTGCGCGTTTACCGCTGCGCAACTTGGGCGACGGGTATTGGTGCTGGAAAAAGCCAATAAGATAGGCAAGAAAATTTTAATGTCAGGTGGTGGCCGCTGTAATTTCACCAACCATTTTGTTGAAGCGGACAATTTTATTTCAGCTAACCCGCATTTTTGTAAAGCGGCATTAACACGCTATAGCCAGTGGGATTTCATTGCTATGGTTGAACGCTATGGCATCGAGTATGAAGAGCGGCTACACAGTCAGTTATTCTGTAAAAATTCGGCGAAAGAAATTTTGGCTATGTTGTTGGCAGAATGCGAGTCGGCAGGTGTTGATATTAAAACGGATTGTGATATCAACTCGATCAAATCATTAGCGAGTAATGACTCGTCAGATTCAAATAAAACTCAAAATCAGCACAACCGCTATCGGCTACATTTTACGCAGGCCAGCAGTAAATTGAGTATTGAATGTCAGTCGCTGGTGGTGGCAACGGGGGCGCTGTCGATTCCTTCTTTGGGCGGAAGTGGACTTGGCTACGACATTGCCAAGCAATTTTCTTTGGCCCTCACTGAGCGACAAGCGGGCTTAGTACCCTTTATGTTTAGCGACGCTATGAAGCCTGTCTGTGAGCGCCTAGCCGGACTAGCTTTAGAAGTTGTCGTGAGCTGTAATGGTCGAGAATTCACTGAAAACATATTATTTACCCATCGCGGAATCAGTGGCCCTGTCATTTTACAAATCTCTAATTACTGGTCACCGGGCGATGAGGTGGCGATCAATTTAATGCCTCATCTTGATGCGGCAAAATGGCTGCTTGAAGCGAAGCAGCAACATGCTAAAAGTCTGTTAAAAACGGTTTTAAGTCATAAATTATCGAAGGCCTTGGTTAATGAATTACAAACGTTGTGGTGGGCTGGATCTTCAAACCTAGCATTGGCCGAATTCAACGATAAACAATTGATAACGATTGGCGAACATATTAATAATTGGATTTTAAAACCCTCGGCGACCGAAGGTTATCGTACGGCAGAGGTCACCTTAGGCGGCGTTGATACCGATGGTATTAGTTCGAAAACGATGGAGGCCAAGCAACAAGCAGGGCTTTATTTTATCGGCGAAGTGCTTGATGTCACTGGTCACTTGGGCGGCTTTAATTTTCAATGGGCGTGGTCTTCTGGTTACAGTGCCGGCTTATTTGTTTAAGCGCTGGTTGCTATATAAATACGACATCTGGCTAGCCATGTTAAAATCCCACTACTAAAACTTTTCACTTATAAGCAAGCGACACACTCATGTTAAGACTCACTGAACTTAAATTACCGCTACATCATACCGAAGATGAACTGCCAGCAGCTATTGTCGAGATTCTAGGCATACAAAATGATGAATTGCTCAGCTTTTCTATCTTTAAACGTAGTTATGATGCTCGGAAAAAATCTAATATCCTATTGATCTATCATTTGGATGTGACGTTATCAGATGAGAATGAAAAGGTCGTGTTAGAAAAGTTTGCCAAGCAGTCTTTTGTCAAAGCGAGCCCTGACACGTCATACAAGTTTGTTGCACAAGCACCTGCTGATTTCCCTGCAGAAAACCAAGAACGTCCGATTGTTATTGGTTTTGGGCCTTGCGGTATATTAGCGGCTTTAGTTTTAGCGCAAATGGGTTTAAAGCCGATTGTTATAGAGCGCGGTCAAGCCGTTAAGCAACGTACCCAAGATACTTGGGATCTTTGGAAAAATGGTAAGTTAAAAACAGAATCTAACGTTCAATTCGGTGAAGGTGGCGCAGGTACGTTCTCTGATGGAAAACTCTATAGTCAGGTTAAAGACAAACAATTTTTAGGCCGTAAAGTATTAAACGAATTTGTTAAGGCTGGCGCACCAGAAGAAATTCTAATGGTCAGCAAACCGCATATCGGTACCTTTAAGCTAGTTAAAATGGTCGAAAATATGCGTAACGAAATTATCAGCCTCGGCGGTGAAATTCATTTTGATAGTAAAGTAGAAAGCATTCAGCGCGAGCTTGATGGCGACACGCCTAATAACAGTGGCAAAATTACCGGTGTAACCCTGAGTAACGGTGAAACATTGCACGGCGAGCATATTATCTTAGCGATTGGACATAGTGCGCGTGATACTTTTGAAATGTTATTAGAATATGGTGTCTTTATTGAGCCTAAAGCATTTTCAATTGGTTTCCGTATTGAACATCCGCAATCGGTGATTGATAAGGCGCGTTTTGGTGAAGAAGCAGGCAACCCTATTTTAGGCGCGGCTGATTACTCATTAGTTCACCATTGCAAAAACGGCCGTAGTGTTTATAGCTTCTGCATGTGTCCTGGAGGAACTGTGGTAGCTGCCGCATCGGAAGAGGGCGGAGTAGTTACTAATGGCATGTCACAGTATTCGCGTAATGAACGTAATGCCAATGCGGCAATTGTGGTGGGTATTGACCCTGAAGTTGATTTTCCAGGTTACCCATTAGCAGGTATTGATTTGCAACGTGACTTAGAAAAATTAGCCTATGAAGTGGGTGGCGGTGACTTTATAGCACCCGCTCAATTAGTCGGTGATTTTTTGAAAAACAAGCCTTCGACCGAATTAGGCACGGTGGCACCTTCTTATAAACCAGGTGTTGCCTTGGGTGATTTAACTCAAGTTTTACCGTCATATGCGATTGCTGCCATTCGTGAAGCGATTCCGAAGTTTGATGACAAGATCAGAGGTTTTGCAATGGCGGATGCTATTTTGACGGGTGTAGAAACACGTACATCAGCACCTATTTGTATCCAACGTGGTAAAGATTTCCAAAGCATTAATACCCGTGGTTTATATCCTGCTGGTGAGGGTGCGGGTTACGCGGGTGGTATTTTCTCTGCGGCGATCGATGGTATTAAAGTCGCACAAGCGGTGGCATTAGATATTTTAGGCGCTAAACCAGCATAAGCTGAGTTGTGTTAAAGCCGGTTTAGACTGCGATGTTGATGGTGTTACCAACGTTTCCTACCGCTTGCGGTAGGGCTTGTATTAACTGCAAGGCAGCTTCACCTTCCGCTTTAATTTGATTATTTCCTAGCTTCAGTATGGCGACGTTTAGATCGCTTGCTGTTCGTTGTGCTGACAGAAAAGGCGATATTTGAGCTGTTCTTAAATTAACGTCATCCATAACCGTTCCTTATATTTTGAATCTATGAGCTCTATGATAACGCGAACTGTTGTATCAGAAAAGATTGTAAAGAATGACTATTATTTTTATTGATCGAGCACCGCGAAATTAATTGTCACAGGAACAAGCAATAATGACCTTTATCAATCATTCCGAACAAAATCTGCATTACGAACAACAGATTGACTATATAGAAAATGAGATTCGGGCCCTGCAAGCTACGATGCCAACAGGCGATACCGAGTCATTGCCGGCAGGTTTAGCTGAATCGCTCGATGAACTGTTCATCAACTTACATACCGTCATCGCGTTGAAATGCGTATCAACGATTGCTCCAGAAAACACGCTTATCGTTGATGCCATACAACATCAGCAACCACTCAAAGTATTAGAGGTCGGCAAGTTGGCCCTCCTTATGTCTGAGCAAATAGAATTATTACAAGAAGCCTTAGCGCAGTTTGATGGCGACGCTCAGTCTACTGCTATGATGAAACAAACGATTGCCGAGTTTTTTATCGCTCGCCAAGTTTTAGTTGATACGGCTATTAGTGATAGTTCAGAAGCCGATAATTTTTGTGATTGTAGTAGTTGCCTGCAATCAACGTATCATCAATTTACCGCTGGATTTGATTATGTCTGCACCCAATGTGAGACCGCTTTTTTCAAATAGACAGTTTATGATTCATCCGCTTCACGCAAGCGTGCTTGTTTTTCATCTTCTTCGGCTAAGATAGATTGTATTTCTAACATCACTGCATCAACATCTGCCACTTCAGTACTTTCTGCATAAAGACCTGTTAATTCGACATCGGGTGTTAATTGGCCATCTTCATATAAGGCCCAGATTTCTTTAGCATATTGAGTGTGAATAAGTTCAGGCGCGAACTGACTGTAGTAGCGAGCCATATTATTAACATCCCGCGTTAACATGGCTTGGGCATTATTATTTGCCGCGGCATCAACGGCTTGTGGCAAGTCAATAATCACTGGACCATATTCGTCTACCAGTACATTAAATTCCGATAGATCGCCATGAACCACGCCAGCACAAAGCATGCGAACTACATCGCGCATCACTAAAGCATGATCTTCTATGGCTTGTTCGGCTGACATTGATACATCATTCAATCGTGGTGCAACTTCACCCGATTCATCGGTGATTAGCTCCATAATCAACACGCCATTTAAGCAATCATAAGGTTGTGGCACGCGAACTCCGGCACCCGCTAACAGATACAGGGCATCTACTTCAGCATTTTGCCACGTTTCTTCTTGCTGCTTTCTACCAAATTTAGAGCCTTTTTCCATCGCACGGGCACGTCGACTATTACGTACTTTACGACCTTCTTGGTATTGTACGGCCTGTTTGAAATTACGCTTTGCCGCTTCTTTATAGACTTTAGCGCAACGGATATCAGTGCCACAGCGTACAACATACACATCTGCTTCTTTGCCGCTCATTAAGCGGCGAATGACTTCATCTACTAAGCCATCATCTACCAAGGGCTGGAGTCGATTGGGTGTTTTCATATTATGCCTATAGTTTGAGGAACCAATTATAGAACTTAGTCTAAATAGTTAGATGTGATGTCGTAGTAAAAAGAGAGTCGAGTTTATTGACCATGTTGTTGTATCCACTCTTGGGCTGATTGTTCAGCATCATTGATTTGAGATGGCTGCATTTTTTTCAATAACTCTTTTTTATTGTGTTCTAGATCCTTGCTACCATTGTTTTCAGCCAGTAACCACCACTTATAGGCAATCACATAATCTTGCATTACTGCTAAACCTTGGTAATACATATTACCAAGATTGCTTTGTGCATCAGCATGCCCTTGCTCTGCAGCGACTGTCATCCATTTTAGGGCTTGTGTATGATTTTGTTCAACACCATTGCCGAGTTTATACATGATGGCAAGGTTGAACTGAGCCACGTCATAATCTTGTTCAGCGGCGCGGCGATACCATTTTACCGCTTCGGCATAATCTTTATTAACGCCTTGACCGTTGAGATAGAGAAAACCTAAGGTATTTTGTGCAATGACATGACCTTGTTCAGCGGCTTTTTTACATTTTTTGACATAGTCTTGTTGGGATAGTTGTTCTTTAACAGCCACGGGGTCTCCTTAATTTAAAATCTAATTAACATGCAAGGATGTTAGAGGTTATAGCTCATTTTCACCTGCTAACGAAGCTAGCTGATCGGCTTGATATTCATGAATTAGCGGTTCAATGACTTCATCTAGGTCGCCACCCATGATTTCAGCTAACTTGTATAAGGTTAGATTGATGCGATGATCGGTTACGCGACCTTGTGGGTAGTTATAAGTACGGATCCGCTCACTACGATCACCACTACCGACTAATGATTTACGCGTTTCTGCTTGTTCTGCATCTTGTTTTTCATGTCTGGCTGCCATGATGCGCGCTTTCAGAACTGACATCGCTGTAGCACGGTTTTTATGTTGCGAACGTTCTTCCTGACACTCGACGATGGTGCCGGTTGGAATGTGGGTGATTCGAATAGCTGAATCGGTGGTATTAACATGTTGTCCACCGGCGCCTTGCGAGCGGAAAGTATCGACTTTCAAATCCGCGGGATTAATTTCAATTTCATCAATCTCATCCGCTTCTGGCATCACGGCTATCGTGCAGGCAGAAGTATGGATACGTCCCTGTGATTCAGTTTCTGGAACGCGCTGAACACGGTGAGCGCCAGACTCAAACTTGAGCCGTGAATAAGCACCATCACCGACGATACGTAGTATTACTTCTTTATAGCCACCATGATCACCTTCTTGGGCGTTGATGATTTCTACATTCCAGCGTTTTGATTCAGCATAGCGAGTGTACATACGGTACAAATCACCAGAAAAAAGGGCCGCTTCATCACCACCCGTACCGGCACGGACTTCAAGGAAGATATTTCGCTGATCGTTAGGATCCTTCGGTAATAATAGTTTTTGCAAGGTGAGCTCGAGCGCTTTTTCATCGGCTTCCGCTTCCGCAAGTTCCTCTTTAGCCATTTCTCGCATTTCAGCATCATCTTCTTGCATCATCGTTTTAGCATCAATAATGGCTTTTAAAGATGCTTTATAGGCAGTGAAGTTTTGTACTACCGGCTCTAATTGCGCATATTCTTGGGAGAGTGTGCGAAATTTATTTTGATCGGCCATAGTTTGGGGGTCGGATAATAAACCGCTAATTTCTTCTTGGCGTTCAATTAAGCTTTCTAGCTTATTTTTTATGGAATCTTTCACGGTAAATCCTTAATATTGAAGAGGCTACGCGCTGCTTCAATTAAATTGTTGTCGGTATCAAAGCCTGATTGGCGTAGCTGTCTACTTGGCTCATGTAATAACTTATTGGTTAGAGTTCTAGCCAGATCATTTAATACGGCTTCAACGGGTAGACCTTGTTCTAGTTGTTTTTTTGCTTTTTCAAGTAAGTGTTCACTTTCCAGCTCAGCCTTCTCACGAATAGCTCTAATCACTGGTACCGCATCTTGCGTGCGTAGCCAAGCAAGGAAGTGTTCCACTTGATTGTCGATAATTTCTTCTGCTTGTACCGCTGCTTCGCGTCGCGATTGCAGGTTTTCTTCAATGATGCCCTGCAAATCATCTACACAATAAAGATAGATATCTTCTAAATTACCTACCTCCGGTTCAATGTCACGCGGCACAGCAATATCGACCATAAAGATCGGTCGGCGTTTGCGCTTTTTTAGTGCTCGTTCAACGGTGCCTTTACCGAGTATCGGTAGCTGACTTGCTGTTGAACTAATTACAATATCTGCCTCGGCTAAGTGGTTTGGCATTTCACTTAAACTAATGGCATAACCATCGAGTTGCTTTGCTAAATCATGGGCGCGCTCGATAGTACGGTTGGCAATAATAATGCGACCAACACCATTATCATGCAGATGACGCGCTACTAATTCAATAGTTTCACCGGCACCAATTAATAATGCTGTGGAATCTGCTAGATTACTGAAAATTTGTTTGGCAAGACTGACCGCCGCAAATGCAACAGAAACGGGGCTATCACCAATAGCGGTATCGGTACGGACTTGTTTGGCTACGGTAAATGCATGTTGAAATAATCGCCCTAACATTTTGCCTAATGTTTCAGCATTAAGCGCATCACTATAAGCGGTTTTAATCTGTCCCAGAATTTGCGATTCACCCAGTACCATTGAGTCTAGACCACAGGCAACACGTAATAAATGTCGCATTGCGTCGTTTCCTTGATGGCAATACAGATGTTCGTTTAATGAATCTTCCGCTTGTAAATGAAATTCATGCAACCACTTATTAATAAGGGGCTGGCAATCATCATCAATATAACAATAAATTTCAGTGCGATTACAGGTCGACAAAATCACCGCTTCAAGGACATAAGGCTGCTGTTTGAGCGAAGCCAAGGCCGCAGGTAGCACATCGGCATTAAACGCAATATTTTCACGAATGCTGACAGGTGCAGTGTTGTGGTTGATGCCGTAGGTTACAAATTGCATATTTTTTGGTGATTAGTCGTCGTTAAATGCTGGTAAACTCTACAACCGTTAATTAATATTTTGGGGGCAGATTGTTTAAATCAATGTGCCATTCTACCAAAATCAATCGTTCAGGTTGTTTTATTATGGATTTATCATCATTGCACTGGCTTCGTTCAGTGTCTTCTTTTCAACGAAGCATCGTTTTTGCTTCATCAATATTATTGGTAGCGTGCGCTGTTAAGCCTACTCAACCAGTAGATATCCCGTCGCCACAAGTAATACCTACAGAAAAAGAATTACCCGAAGACAAACCTGCCTTACCCTTAAGTTCAGAGTTGGTCTATGACATTTTGACGGCTGAAATAGCGGGTCAAAGGGGTGAAATAGGCATTGCGGCAGACCTGTATAACAATGCGGCAAATCTAGTTGATTCTCCCGCTGTGGCAGCGCGCGCGACACAAATTGCCAATTTCACCCGTAATCAATCGCGAATCAATCGCGCATTAAAAAGATGGATTGAGGTTGATCCGACTGATGCCGATATTTATATCATGCAAGTGCCATTTCTACTATTGAAGGGTGATTATGATGGCATTATCAAAGATGTCGATACGGCACTAGCGTTGGCTCCTGAACAATCGCAACTTTATTTGGCACGAGTGTCTGAAACTTTGATTGAATTGGCGCAACCAGAACAAGCTTTAAGTGTGCTGGAACAATTAAAAGCCTATAAAGACAATGATCCGGAAGCGATTTTTGCTTATGCGCGGATGGCGGCATTTTATAAGCACTACGACAGCGCGCTAGTCCATGTTGATAAAGTACTTAAAGAACAAGCTACGCGTGAAGATGCGCTTATTTTAAAAGCAGAAATATTGCAAAGAATGGGCAAAGGAACATCGGCGATTGCCTTGTTGAAAAAGCCAGCCACCAATAAAGACGCTAGTGAGAATATGCGTTTTTCCTATGCGAAAGTATTGGGTGAAAATAATAAAACGGCAGAGGCGCGCACCATCTTCTCGCAGCTTAATAGTGACTTTCCAGAGAACGAAGAAGTTATCTTTGCCTTAGGTTTAATCGCCATTCAAGAGCAAGATGGCAAGCAGGCTAAACGCTATTTCAGTCAATTGATCGCATTAGGAGATAGTGGCAAACAAGCGGCATATTTCATGGGGCTGGCGGAAGAGATAAGTCAGAATAATGAAGCGGCAATGATTTGGTTTGCATCTGTGCCCGCGGATAGTCAACGTTTTCAGGCCGCACAGTCGAGCTATGTCAATTTGTTAGCAGATAGTGGTCAAATGAATAAAGCTAGACTGCACTTAAAATTACTACGCACGGAACAGCCTAGCAAAGCCCTGCAATATTACTTATTTGAAGCAGCATTTTTAAGAGAGCGTGATCAAGATCAAGCTGCATTTGATTTATATAATGAGGCCTTAAAGCAATTTCCAGGACAAACAGAATTGCTTTATGGGCGTGCTATGGTTGCCGAGCCGCTGAATTATTTAAGTGTTTTGGAAGCGGACCTACGCGCTATTCTAGAAAAAGAACCTAACAATAGTCATGCCCTAAATGCATTAGGTTATACCTTGACTGATCGAACTGACCGCCATCAAGAAGCATTAGCATTGATAAATAAAGCGGTCGAATTAAAACCGAATGATGCTTATTATTTGGATAGTTTGGCGTGGGTCCATTATCATTTAGGCCATTTGGAACAAGCAGAACTACTTATGAAACAGGCCGTTGCAATTCAAGCGGATCCAGAATTCTTGGCTCATTTAGGTGAGATATTATGGCAACAAGGTAAATATACAGAAGCAAAAAAAGCCTGGAATGATGGCCTGAAAAAGGATGGTAACAATAAGCTTATCCTGAATACGATGTCTCGATTTGGCTTGTGAGATTACTAATGAGATTCGTGGCAATTATTGCACTCTTGTTGACGACAACAGCCTGTGCACCACTCTGGCAACAACGACCAGCGAGTGAGCCTGATTTATTATGGCAGGTGCGCCATCAGGCTTTAGTTCAGTTTGATCAATGGCAACTTCAAGGGCGCACGGCGATTACACAAGGCAAAGAAGGATGGAATGCCGGCTTACGCTGGCAAGAAAGCCGCGGTGCTTATCAAATCAAGATAGAGGGCCCCTTTTCCCAGGGGGGCATCACCCTTGAAGGTGATGCCAGTCAAGCAGTGTTGACCATGACGGATGGTCAGAAAATATCAGCTTCCGATCCTGAAATATTAATTAAAGAAGCCCTTGGCATTCAGTTACCCGTTAGTGCATTACGAGATTGGGTGCGCGGAATTCCATATTCTGCAATCACTATTGATCGATTGGAGTTAGATACGGAAGGACAAGTAACGCACCTTGTTCAACAAGACTGGGATATTAGCTTTTTAAAATATGTGCCCTTTGGAATCTATTCTCTGCCCACAAAGATTTTTATTAAGAATCAAGACCTGAGTCTCCGACTAGCGGTTACTAGATGGAATCATATCGAGTGACCGCTTGGCCATCACCTGCAAAATTAAATCTTTTTTTGCATATTACCGGTCGCCGCAGTGACGGCTATCATGAGCTACAAACGGTATTTCAGTTTTTAGATTATGGCGATACCTTATCTTTTGAAGCTACTTTTGCGCCCAATATTCAACTATTGACGCAAATAGAGGGCGTTGAGCATGATAGTAATTTAATTGTTCGCGCAGCAAGAGCATTACAGCAATATGTGGGCACTGCTAAAGGCGCCCTAATTTCTTTGGATAAACGCCTACCTATGGGCGGCGGTTTGGGCGGCGGTAGTTCCAATGCCGCCACTACATTAGTGGCGCTTAATCAGCTATGGGATTGTCAGTTATCAAATGATGAATTAGCACAAATCGGCTTGGGATTAGGCGCGGATGTCCCTATTTTTATTCATGGTCATGCCGCTTGGGCTGAAGGCGTGGGTGAAAAACTAAGTCCTATTTCACCCTCTGAGCCTTGGTATGTGGTGATTGTCCCACCATGCCAAGTGTCCACGAGTGAAATATTTTCTGCAACAGAGTTGACTCGAGACTGTGAACCTATCACAATATCGCGCTTCCTTTCGGGGGAAGGCAGAAATGTTTGTGAAGATGTAGTGAAAGACCATTATCCAGCTGTGGCCGAATCATTATCTTGGTTAGCGCAGTACGGCCAAGCAAGAATGACTGGGACGGGTGCATGTGTTTTTGTTGATGTTAATAGTCAACAACAAGCGCAAAAAATAATGGATGACTTGCCAGAATCATGGCAAGGATTTGTGGCAAAAGGGTGTAATCGCTCGCCACTGAACTTACATTTAACTAAAGACTTCAAAAAAAAGAAGTCATAATGTGGCTGCAAATGTTAGAATGATTTTTTTACAGTTGGGGTATCGCCAAGCGGTAAGGCACAAGGTTTTGATCCTTGCATTCCCAGGTTCGAATCCTGGTACCCCAGCCATTCTCTTTTGACAGAACATTCGGCATTATAAACTGTGACAAAAAATAGACTCCTCAAGTTACAAGAACGCACCGCTGATAACAGCATGATGGTTTTTAGCGGCAACGCCCATCCAGTCCTCGCACAAAATATCGCTCAATTTCTTAATGTACCGCTTGGTAAAGCCACGGTCGAAAAGTTTAGTGATGGTGAGATCATGGTCGAAATTCTTGATCATGTTCGTGGTAAAGACGTGTTCATTGTGCAACCAACGTCTCGGCCTACTAATGATAATTTGATGGAGCTGATGGTAATGACTGATGCTATCCGTCGTTCATCCGCAAAACGCATTACTCTGGTTATCCCTTATTTCGGCTATTCACGACAAGATCGCAGACCGCGTTCTGCTCGTGTTGCTATTAGTGCTAAAGTAGTGGCAAATATGTTGACAGGCGTTGGTGCAGATCGCGTATTAACAGTTGATTTGCATGCCGATCAAATCCAAGGCTTCTTCGACTGTCCGGTAGATAATGTGTATGCGTCACCAGTATTGCTGGGCGATATTTGGAAGCATAAATATAATGATTTAGTGGTTGTTTCACCAGATGTCGGTGGCGTAGTGCGTGCAAGAGCACTCGCAAAACATTTAGGTGTTGAACTGGCCATTATCGATAAACGTCGTCCGAAAGCTAACGTTGCCAAAGTAATGAATATTATCGGTGAAGTTGAAGGTCGAGCATGTATTTTGATTGATGACATGGTCGATACTGCAGGTACGTTATGTGCCGCGGCTGAAGCATTGAAAAAGCAGGGTGCGACACATGTAGTCGCTTATTGTACTCACGCCGTTTTATCTGGAGCTGCGATTGATAATCTTGAAGCGTCGGTATTAGATGAACTGATTGTTACAGATACCATCCCACTGCAAGAAAATGCCCTAAATTGTAAGACTATTCGCCAGTTAAGTATTGCTGAAATGCTAGCTGAAGCGATGTATAGAATAAGTAACGAGGAATCTGTTAGTTCCTTGTATATGGATTAACCACGCTAAAGATAATTGTTTAGCGTGTTGCAAAGAACAGTTTATGTTCTTTATATGCTGACCCTGGTCGCGGGGAGGCAAAGCGCCGCCGTAAGGCGGCATTTTTAATGGACAACAGTGTTTGTTCATGATTTTGGAGAAAAAAATGAAAAATTTATTTGAAGTTCAAGCTGAACTACGTTCTGACCTAGGGAAGGGTGCGAGCCGCCGTCTACGTCATGCGGGTAATGTTCCAGCGATTGTATACGGATCTGATGAAGCACCGATTTCGATTACCGTAGAGCACAACAAGTTTTTACGTCACCTTGCTGAAGATGCATTCTATTCTCACATTTTGACACTAAATGTTGATGGTAAAAAACAACAAGTTGTTTTGAAAGACTTACAGCGTCATCCTGCAAGCGATGTGAAAATTATGCATGCGGATTTCTTGCGCGTTAGTGCAAACCACGCATTAACAATGAATATACCATTGCATTTCAATGGTGAAGATGTTGCTCCTGGTGTTAAATCGGGCGGTTTAATTGCTCACTTAATGTCAGAAGTTGAAGTCTCTTGTTTGCCAAAAGATTTACCTGAATCTATCGACGTTGATGTATCTAAACTAGATATGGATGAAACAATTCACTTGTCTGAACTTGTATTACCAGCTGGCGTCACATTAATTGCTTTATCTCATAACCAAGATGAAGAATTAGAAGAAGGCGAACGTTCTTCTTATGATCAAGCTGTTGTGAGCATTCATGCACCTCGTGGTCCTGCTGCAGATGTTGAAGATGAAGATGATGAAGATGCGGTTGAAGCTGCTGACGCTGAGTAATTCTTTTCAGTAGTAATAATTGAGGGGCGGTGAGTGGCAAACTGGTTAATCGCTGGATTGGGCAATCCCGGTCCTCAATATGAACACACCCGACATAATGTTGGGTTTTGGTGGCTGGACCAGCTGGCGCATGATTTATCGACAACGTTTTCCGTTGACAGTAAATTTAATGGCCAGTTGGCTCAGTGCCAATTTTCTGAACATAAACTATTTCTGCTCAAACCACTGGTATTTATGAATCGCAGTGGTCAATCAGTAGCAGCATTAGCCAATTTTTACAAAATTCCCTTAACTAATACACTCATCATTCATGACGAGCTTGATTTGCCTACTGGTATTGCCCGTTTAAAACGCGGCGGCGGCCATGGCGGTCATAATGGCTTACGTGACATTATTGCCCGAACAGGAAGTAAGGATTTTTTGCGCTGTCGCTTAGGTATTGATCATCCCGGAGACAGTCGTCACGTGGCCGATTATGTATTGAGTAAACCGTCGCAGCCAGATCGCCAACTTATTCTCACGGCAATAGATAATTCGCTAAGGGTTCTGCCAGATATAGTATCCGGCAATTTAGACAAAGCCATGAACTGGCTACATTCACAATAGGAAATATCATGGGATTTAAATGCGGCATAGTAGGCCTGCCTAATGTTGGTAAATCAACCTTATTTAATGCGCTGACAGAAGCTGGTATTGATGCACAAAACTATCCGTTTTGTACGATTGAACCTAATGTTGGCATTGTGCCTGTACCTGATCCGCGGATGGATGCATTAGCCGTTTTTGTTAAACCTGAACGGATATTGCCAACGACCATGGAGTTTGTAGATATCGCAGGTTTAGTTGCTGGCGCATCAAAAGGTGAAGGCCTAGGCAATAAGTTCCTTGCTAATATCCGTGAAACAGATGCCATTGCCCATGTTGTACGTTGTTTTGAAGATGACAATGTTATTCACGTGGCGAATAAGGTTTCACCACTTGATGATGTTGAAGTCATTAATACCGAATTGTGCCTCGCTGATTTAGAAAGCGTCGAAAAAGCGATTACAAAGACGACTCGAGATGCAAAAGGTGGTGATAAAACAGCGAAAGCGCGGCTTGAACTATTAACTGAAATTCGTGAAGTACTTAATCAAGGTCAGTTGGTCAGAACGATGACCTTAGATGCCGATCAAATGACATTGTTGAACGAGGTTCATCTGATCACTATCAAACCCACGATGTATATTGCGAATGTAGCGGAAGATGGCTTTGAAAACAATCCTTTGTTGGACGCTTTAACCGCATACGCTGAAAAAGAAGGCGCACCTATCGTAAGTATTTGTGCCGCCATCGAATCTGAAATCGCCGAGCTGGATGATGAAGAAAAAAATGAGTTTCTAGCTGAACTTGGTCAAGACGAGCCTGGTTTAAACCGAGTGATTCGTAGCGGTTATTCTTTATTGGGCTTACAAACCTATTTCACGGCTGGCGTTAAAGAGGTGCGCGCTTGGACGGTACGTGTTGGTGCCACTGCGCCACAAGGTGCCGGCGTTATTCATACCGACTTTGAAAAAGGCTTTATTCGAGCTGAAGTTATTGGCTATGAAGACTACATTCAAAACAAAGGTGAGCAGGGCGCAAAAGATGCCGGTAAATGGCGTTTAGAGGGTAAAGATTACATTATCAAAGATGGCGATGTAATGCATTTCCGTTTTAATGTTTAATTAAGGCATTACTTTCACAACATAAAATCTTACTACAGGCTGACATGTTTGTTTGAACCGAGCATTCTGAAAAATTAAAACCGCCCAACACCAATAAAACCGCCAATCACACTAAAAACGATCGTGCCGATAATCGATAGAATGATAAAAGCAGGGATCGAAGCGATAGATGCTTTCACCATAAAAATGACCATAGACCAAAAAGGCATTTTTATATCGGTGATATGTACTTGAGTTGGGTTGTTATCTTCCATTGATCTATCCTTATTCATTGCCTAAGTTATTAAATCTGGCTGATCTCTGTCAAAGTGATTTTTTAATTTAATCCGCTTTCAAGTTTTCAAAAGATTGGGCTGCAATGGTTGCTGCTTGCTCAATGCTAGTGGCGAGCACATTGAAATGACCCATTTTTCGACCTGGGCGCGCTTCTTTTTTACCATATAAATGTAGTTTGTTATTGGGTTGCGACAGCAATGTATCCCAATGCGGTACGCTACTTCCCCAGACATCGCCGAGAATATTGATCATCACTACGGGTGATTTAAGTTCACAGTTGCCAGACGGTAAGCCGCATAACATGCGTACTTGTTGTTCAAATTGTGATGTTTCACAGGCATCAAGGGTGAAATGACCTGAGTTATGTGGTCGAGGTGCTATTTCATTTGCGATGACATCGCCTTCTTGAGAAATGAAAAACTCTACAGCCATTATGCCAACATAACCTAGACCTTCAGCGATTTTATCTGCCATTTGAATGGCTGTTTGTGCGTATTGTACGGGCACACTACTTGGAACCGTCGTCGCGTGCAAAATGCCCTTGATATGGACGTTTTCAGCAACGGGAAAGTTTGTAATATCACCGGATTGGCCTCGCGCTAACACAGTAGATACTTCACGTTCGAGGTTAATGCGTTGTTCCAGTACACATTCAACTTCACCTAATGCTTGAAAGGCTTGGCGGACAGCGTCAATTGTTTCGCAGACCACTTGGCCTTTGCCATCGTAACCAAAGTTAGCCACTTTTAAGATAGCGGGTAGTTGAAAACTGTCTGCAATCGCATCAATGTCATTTAGTGACCGAATGGCGGCAAAGGGTGCAACTGGAATACCAAGTGAGGCAATAAATTGTTTTTCTACGATTCTATTTTGAGTCGTTGCAAGTGCTTGTGATGATGGGTGAACCACGGTTTTAGCTTCTAGAAAAGACAATGTTGCCGCTGGAATATTTTCAAATTCAGTGGTGACTGCATCACATAGTTCAGCCAATTGTTGCAGTGCCGCTTCATCGGTGTATTTTGCACAGATATGCTGGTCAGCAATAATGCCTGCAGGACTAGTGGCATCAGGATCTAATACGATGACGTTATAGCCCATAGTTTGTGCTGCAGTGGTAAACATACGGCCTAATTGGCCGCCGCCGAGCATGCCGAGAGTTGCGCCAGGTAATATCATAGTGGTGAGTCTTTAGTTTAAGTAGAGCGTTATTGCGGAGGAAGCGTCATATTTAAAACCGCTTTATGCTGATCTTTGCGGAATTGTTCGAGTTTAATAGCGAGATCGCTATCAGTTGTCGCTAATTGTGCAATAGCAAATAATGCGGCGTTTGCAGCACCTGCTTCACCGATAGCAAAGGTAGCAACAGGAATGCCTTTTGGCATTTGCACGATCGATAATAAGGAATCTTGTCCTTTTAGATAGCGTGATGGTACAGGTACGCCTAACACAGGTAGTATGGTATTAGCCGCTAACATACCCGGTAAATGGGCTGCGCCACCCGCGCCAGCAATAATGCAGGATATGCCTCTATCTTTAGCTGTGACAGCATATTCCGTGAGTATATCAGGAGTGCGATGCGCGGAAACAACTTTGGCTTCATAAGAAATGCCAAAGGCTTCGAGTTGCTCAACTGCTTTTTGCATTACAGGCCAGTCACTATTACTTCCCATGACAACGCCAATTACCGGTTTATCCATGATTTTTCCATTATATTTCTTTGAACCAACATCACATTTTAGCTATTTTATTGAAATTAGGGAAGTTTGTAGGGGATATCTAGCATGTAAAAAATGGTCTAGTCATTGAATGGTGTTAGATCAATAGCTATAATAGGGTATCCAATTTGCCGTCTTTTATTTCTAAAGGCAGTGCTCCTCATCTATATTTTGGGTGACGAGGAGACAGGCGCTAACTGTAATTTGAAGGTACGGACGTGAGTCAGCCAACAGAATTAACACAAGGCCTTTATCGGCCAGAATTTGAAAAAGATAACTGCGGCTTCGGTCTGATCGCTCAGATGGATGGCAAGCCTAGTCATTGGTTAGTTGAAACTGCGATTGAAGCATTAGGTAACCTAACGCATCGTGGTGCAATTGGTGCCGATGGTAAGACGGGTGACGGCTGTGGTCTTTTGATGAAAAAGCCTGATGGCTTTTTCCGTGCGATTGCCGCTGAGCTTGGTTTTAAACTAGCGGATAATTACGCCGTAGGTATGGTGTTTTTATCGCAAGATGCCGCAAAAGCTGAAACTAATCAGACAATTGTCACGCAACAACTGACGGCGCAAGGCCTTGAAGTCTTGGGCTGGCGAGATGTGCCCGTCGATGCCGAAGCGGCATGTGGCGAGACCGCCTTGGCATTATTGCCGATAATGCGTCATGTCTTCGTCAATGCGGGTGCGGATATGGCTGTGGCGGCATTTGAGCGTCACTTATATATTGCACGTCGTTTGGCTGAAAAAGCAGTGATGGATGATGATGCCTTTTATATCCCGACCTTGTCATCACAAGTTGTGTCGTACAAAGGTTTGGTTATGCCTTCGTATCTACCTATTTTTTATAAAGATTTAGAAGATAAACGTATGGAGACCGCTATATGTGTGTTCCATCAGCGTTTTTCTACCAATACGTGGCCGCAATGGAAATTGGCACAACCTTTCCGTTATTTGGCTCACAATGGTGAAATTAACACCGTGCAAGGTAACCGTAACTGGGCTTTGGCACGTGGTACAAAATTTGCTACGTCATTGATCGACAATATGGATGATATTCGTCCACTTGTTGGCACGACAGGATCAGATTCATCGAGCATGGATAATATGCTGGAAGCCTTAATGGCCGGTGGCGTCAACATTTTCCGCGCGATGCGTTTGCTGGTGCCTGCGGCGTGGCAGAATGACAACACCATGGATAAAGACCTAAAAGCCTTTTATGACTACAATTCAATGCACATGGAGCCTTGGGATGGTCCCGCTGGCGTAGTATTAACTAATGGTCGCTATGCGGCTTGTACCTTAGATCGTAATGGTCTGCGTCCAGCACGTTATATCATCACTAAAGATCGTCATATTACGATTGCTTCTGAAGTTGGCGTTTATAAATACAAGCCTGAAGATGTTGTCGCTAAAGGTCGTTTGAAACCCGGTCAAATGTTAGCGGTAGATACCTCTACAGGTGAGTTTTTATTACCTGAAGACATTAATAATGCGCTGAAAAAAGCGCAACCTTACCGTGAATGGATCGAAACACATCTGCAACGTCTAGAAGATAAGGCCGATGATGAAACCTTGCCAACACTTGAAGGCGACGACCTAACTGCGTACGAAAAATTGTTCCAAGTAAGCTATGAAGAACGTGACCAAGTTATTCGTGTTTTAGGTGAGTCTGGACAAGAAGCGATGGGCTCGATGGGTGATGACACTCCATTTGCGGTTATGTCGCAACGTGAACGTTCGTTGTTTGATTATTTCCGCCAACAGTTTGCTCAGGTGACTAATCCACCGATTGATCCGCTACGCGAAAATATTGTGATGTCATTGGAAACCTGTTTTGGCCAAGAACGTAATTTGTTTGAAGAAGCGGCCGATCACGCCCAACGCGTCGTGGTTAATTCGCCAGTATTGTCTGAAAGTCGCTTCCAGCAGTTAGTAACATTAGGTGAAAGTGATAGCGAATACAAAGCGGTGACAATCTCATTGGCTTATTCAGCATCAGTAGGTTTGGAAGCGGCAATTGATGCCGTTGTAGCACAAGCTGAGCAAGCAGTGCGTGATGGTGTGGTTATTGTAGTATTGAGTGATCGCGGCGTAACAAAAGAACAATTACCGATTCATGCTTTATTAGCGACCGGTGCGGTGCATCAGCATTTAATTAAAGCGGGTTTACGTTGCAATGCCAATATTGTTATTGAAACGGCCACTGCGCGTGATTCACATCACTTTGCAGTATTGATTGGTAACGGTGCAACCGCTATTTATCCTTATTTAGCTTACGCAACATTAAATGATTTGATTGGCACAAAAGAAATTGAAAAATTATCACGGCCTGAAGTGTGTAAACGTTACCGCAAAGGTATCGATAAAGGCTTATTCAAGATTATTTCGAAAATGGGTATTTCAACCATTGCCAGCTACCGTGGTGCCCAGTTATATGAAATTATCGGTTTAAATGAAACCGTAGTAGATAAATGTTTTACTGCTACCACTAGCCGCATCAGTGGTACAGGCTTTGAAGAACTTCAGGCTGACCAACAAGCACTCGCAGATCGTGCTTGGAATAATCGCAAAAAACGTGAACAAGGCGGATTATTGAAGTTTGTTCACGGCGGCGAATATCATGCTTACAACC
The DNA here is from genome assembly GCA_024636315.1 of Methylophaga sp. Classification (GTDB taxonomy): domain Bacteria; phylum Pseudomonadota; class Gammaproteobacteria; order Nitrosococcales; family Methylophagaceae. Next base: position 52,206 of record JAGXHJ010000074.1, on the reverse strand, counting down.
CAGATATTATTGGTTCGCTACAAAAAGCGGTACAAGGTGGTAATTATGATGATTATAAAACCTATGCAGCTTTAGTTAATGATCGTCCTGCGATGGTATTGCGTGATTTATTGGGACTTAAAGTCGCTGATGTACCACTGGCATTAGAGCAAGTTGAACCGATAGCTAAAATCTTGTCACGTTTTGATAGTGCGGGTATGTCTTTAGGTGCCTTGTCACCAGAAGCGCATGAAGCAATGGCAACGGCGATGAATCGTTTGGGTGGCCGTTCTAATTCTGGTGAGGGTGGTGAAGATCCTGCTCGTTACGGTACGGAACGAGTATCGAAAATCAAGCAAGTTGCTTCGGGTCGTTTTGGGGTAACGCCAAACTATTTAGTTAATGCTGAAGTTTTACAAATCAAAGTCGCTCAAGGTGCTAAACCAGGCGAAGGTGGTCAATTACCTGGTGGCAAGGTTAATCAAATGATTGCGACTTTGCGTCATTCGGTTCCTGGTGTTACCTTGATTTCACCGCCGCCACATCACGATATTTATTCAATCGAAGATTTAGCACAGCTAATTTTTGATTTGAAACAAGTGAATCCTGCGGCGCTAATTTCAGTGAAATTAGTTTCTGAAGCCGGCGTCGGTACGATTGCTGCTGGTGTCGCAAAAGCTTATGCTGATTTAATTACTATTTCAGGCTATGACGGTGGAACTGCGGCAAGCCCATTATCATCTGTTAAATATGCGGGCGGCCCGTGGGAATTAGGCCTGACAGAAACACATCAAACGCTACGAGCTAATGATTTACGGGATAAAGTACGCCTGCAAACAGATGGTGGTTTAAAAACAGGGCTCGATGTTATTAAGGCAGCCATATTAGGCGCGGAAAGTTTTGGTTTTGGTACCGGTCCAATGGTGGCTTTAGGCTGTAAATTCTTGCGAATTTGTCACTTAAATAACTGTGCAACGGGTGTAGCAACTCAAAATGATGCCTTACGTAGCAAGCACTTTATTGGTTTGCCACAAATGGTGATGAACTACTTCCAGTTTGTTGCCCGTGAAACACAAGAATGGTTAGCCATTCTTGGTGTGAGCAGTATGGCAGAGTTGATTGGTCGTACTGATCTGCTGGAAATTTTGCCGGGTATCACCGATAAACAACGCAAACTTGATCTTACGCCATTGTTATCAAATGCAGGCGTTGCGGCCGATAAACCACAATACTGCGTAGCGCCAAAAAATACGCCTTATGACAAAGGTGAATTAGCGGAACAAATGATCGTTGATATGAAAGAGGCCATTGCCAATAAAACAGGCGGCTTCTTTGAGTATGATATTCGTAATATTAACCGTTCTATTGGTGCACGTATTTCGGGTGAAATTGCCCGCCATCATGGCAACTACGGCATGAGTGATACACCTATTAGAATGCAACTTAAAGGTTCGGCAGGCCAAAGTTTCGGCGTGTGGAATGCGGGTGGTTTAGAAATGCGTTTGGAAGGTGATGCCAATGATTATGTTGGTAAAGGTATGGCAGCGGGTAAGCTCGTTATCTACCCATCACCAGAAAGTCATTTTGCAACGCAAGAAGCAAGTATTATCGGCAATACCTGTTTATATGGTGCGACTGGCGGTAAGTTATATGCAGCAGGTGTGGCAGGTGAGCGCTTTGCTGTTCGTAACTCCGGTGCAACGGCAATAGTTGAAGGCATTGGTGACCACGGTTGTGAATATATGACTGGTGGTGTTGTTGTGGTATTAGGTGAGTCTGGCTTGAACTTCGGTGCAGGTATGACCGGTGGTTTTGCTTACGTACTTGATATCGAAGACACCTTTGATAAACGTTATAACCCTGAACTAGTTGAATTGATTCGAATGAATGACGCTGACTTATCTGAACATGTCTTGCATTTGAAAGGTTTAATTGAAGATCACGTCCGTGAAACAGGCAGTGACTGGGGTAACCAATTGTTAGATATGTTCGAGCAACGCTTGCAACAATTCTGGTTGGTTAAACCGAAAGCAGCAGCACTAGCAACTTTGCTGTCCTCACCAAGCAAAGCAGCATAAAACACCTGTAAGAATGGGCAAATAAAAATTATGGCAAAAAATACCTTTCAATTTCTAGAAGTAGGTCGTCACGATCCAAAAAAGTTTGAGGCAAAAAATCGCATTAAAGGTTTTGGTGAAATTTACGAAAGCTTCCAACAGCCTCAGGCTGCAGAGCAATCGGAGCGCTGTTTAGAGTGTGGTAATCCATACTGTGAATGGAAGTGTCCAGTACATAACTATATTCCAAACTGGTTGAAGTTAGTCAGTGAAGGCAATATCGAACAAGCGGCAGAGTTGGCACATCAAACCAATACATTGCCTGAGATCTGTGGACGAGTATGCCCACAAGATCGCTTATGTGAAGGTGCGTGTACCTTAAACGATGGTTTTGGCGCGGTGACAATTGGCTCGGTTGAAAAATACATTACCGATACGGCACTCGCACAAGGCTGGCGCCCAGATATGTCAGGTGTTAAACCAACAGGCAAACGTGTGGCTATTATTGGTGCAGGTCCTGCTGGTTTGGGCTGTGCAGATATTTTAGTGCGCGGCGGTGTTACACCGGTGGTCTATGATAAACACCCTGAAATTGGTGGTTTATTAACCTTCGGTATTCCTGAATTCAAACTTGAAAAAGAGGTCGTTACCCGCCGCCGTGAAATTTTGGAAGGCATGGGTGTTGAATTTGTATTGAATACCGACATTGGTAGTGATATTCAATTCCAGACTTTGCTTGATGAATACGATGCGGTGTTCCTTGGTATGGGTACATACACCTATATGAAGGGTGGCTTCCCTGGTGAAGACATGCCGGGTGTTTATGAAGCCTTGCCTTACTTAGTGGCGAATAATAAACAGTTATTAGATTTAAATCCAGAAAACTACGTTGATCTTGCTGGTAAAAAAGTCATTGTGTTAGGTGGTGGTGATACGGCGATGGATTGTAACCGTACTGCGATTCGTCAAGGCGCTAGCAGCGTACAGTGTGCCTACCGTCGTGATGAAGAAAATATGCCTGGTTCACGTCGTGAAGTAAATAATTCCCGCGAAGAAGGCGTTGAGTTCTTATGGAATCGTCAACCAGTAGAAATCGTGGGTAATGGTAAAGTTGAAGGTATTAAAGTAATTACTACCGCCTTGGGCGAACCAGATGAACGTGGCCGTCGTAGTCCACAACCTGTACCTGGTAGTGAAGAAATCATTCCTGCCGATGCGATCGTTATTGCATTTGGTTTTCGTCCAAGTCCTGCGCCATGGTTTGCTGAGTTTGGTGTCGATATCGATGCTGGCGGCCGTGTCATCGCGCCTGAAAATGGCAAATGTGCATTCCAAACCAGCAATGAAAAAATCTTTGCCGGTGGTGATATGGTTCGTGGCTCTGATCTTGTGGTTACCGCCGTTTGGGAAGGTCGCCAAGCAGGCGAAGGTATTCTTGATTACCTAAATATTTAGGTAAAACACCGCGTCTAGAATTCAGAACAAAAACCGTCGAAGGATTACAGTGTCAGAATTAAAAAATGATCGCTATTTACGAGCATTACAACGCCAACCAGTAGATAAAACGCCTGTATGGGTAATGCGACAAGCCGGTCGTTATCTGCCAGAGTACCGTGAAGTGCGAGCTAAAGCGGGCAATTTCATGACCTTGTGTACGACGCCAGAACTAGCCGCTGAAGTGACCATGCAACCGCTGCGTCGTTTTGATTTAGATGCGGCAATTATCTTTTCAGATATTCTGACTATTCCTGATGCCATGGGGCTGGGTTTACATTTTGTGGCTGGCGAAGGTCCTAAATTCACCAATGTCATTAAGTCAGCAGCTGATATTGCTAAGCTTGGTGTCCCAGATATGGAAGATAATCTGGGTTATGTGATGGATGCGATTCGCCTAGCTAGGCGTGAAATTGACGGTAAAGTACCGCTGATTGGTTTTAGTGGTAGCCCATGGACTTTAGCATGTTACATGGTGGAAGGTAGTTCGAGTAAAGACTTTGCTAAAGTGAAAGGCATGATGTTTGATGCACCAACACAAATGCATGCCTTACTGAATGTATTAGCTGATTCAGTTACTGCGTATTTGAATGCTCAGATCGCGGCCGGCGCTCAAGCCATTATGTTGTTTGATACTTGGGGTGGCGCGTTAAGTACTGAAAATTATCAAGAATTCTCTCTCGCCTATATGCAAAAAATCGTCTCTGGATTAACCCGCGAAAGTGAAGGTCGTATCGTGCCTGTTACCATGTTTACCAAGGGCGGTGGTCAATGGTTAGAACTGATGGCACAAACTGGTGTTGATGCCATTGGTCTTGATTGGACAACCGATCTTGGTCTAGCACGGCAACGTGTTGGTGATAAAGTGACCTTGCAAGGTAATATGGATCCGTGTGTGCTTTATGCCTCAGCTGATCGGGTGGAACAAGAAGTGGCTAGTGTTTTGGCTAGTTTTGGCAAGGGTGAAACAGGTCATGTCTTTAATTTAGGTCATGGTATTCATCCTACGATTGCACCTGAAAAGATGGAGCGATTAATTAACTCAGTGCATAAGTTGAGTGAACCATACCACCAAAAATAGTCATTGCTCTGACACGAGATATTTGACCATTGTAGTAAGGATTGGAGAGAAGACATTGCGGCAGAGTCTTATATTTATATGATGTTTATTGTCTCTGAATAAGTGTCAATCCAAATATGAGTAATGCATTGCTTCCTTATAAACCGCAGTAGTTCACTGTGAAAGTGAAACGTGAATATTTTTCTCATCTCTCATTTCAAATCCGCGGTAAATACCAGTCTTGAATATAAACACCACAAACTTGACCGGCTTAGCCAATAAAAATCTATTAATAGGCTTTTTTTGGGCAATATTCGGCACCTTGCTGTTTTCGCTAAAATCGATCTTCATCAAATTTTTGTATCAACAAGGCTTAGATGCTAACGCAGTATTAGTCTTGCGAATGACATTGGCATTGCCGATATATCTAATGATTTTGTTATGGTTATTACGATATGAAAAAAATCCATCGCCGCTTAATTTTGCTACCTTAAGATCTATATTTCTGCTGGGATTTTTAGGTTATTATCTCGCCTCATTATTGGATTTAATGGGACTTGAGTTAATCAGTGCACAGCTCGAAAGATTGAGCTTGTTTACCTATCCTTTCATGGTTGCAGTGATCGGCTATTTTTTATTTAATGAAGGCCTAACACGCCGGCTTGTTTTAGCATTAATAATCACCTACTCAGGACTTTTTGTCGTAATGGGGCAAGAGTTGCAACTAACAGGCAATAATGTCGTTGAGGGCGTTAGCTTAGTTTTAGCGTCGGCTTTGAGTTTTGCTTTCTACGTCTTGTTGAGCCGTTCTTTCATTAAGCAGTTAGGAAGTCGATTATTTACCAGTATTGCGATGATTGCTTCCAGCATTTTTGGCGTGCTGCACGGTGTGGTTATTATAGATTTTGGCCAATTAACAATAACGAACACTGCCTGGTTATGGCTAGGTATGCTGGTTATCTTCAGTACCGTGATTCCGAGTTTTATGATGACTGAGGCAATACATCGTATTGGCCCCGCCCAAACGGGTATCGTTGGCATGTTAGGGCCGATATTTACGATTGGTTTAGCCGTCTATCTATTAGGTGAGCCATTTACTGTCATGATCGCTATCGGCGTTTTGTTAGTGATAGTTGGGGTCATGAGTTTAACGTTACATAAGAAATAAGCATAGACTTAGAGCAGTGACCTTAAGCTAATCGCGTCGGTCAGTTTTACGTGCTTCTTCAATTAACTGCCGCGCAAAACGTTTAACTTGTAAATCATACAAAGCGAGCTGTCCGCCCGTTCTAATTGCGCTGGATGCCAGACCTCCAACTACCATGAGTAACAGTACGGCGATTATCCAAGCCAAAAAGTAGGTTAGGCGTAATGACTCAGCGCTTGTTGCCGCTGCTTGTAAGGGTTGTTGCGTAACAGATTCGCTATCGTTTGTTTTGGGGTGAAGTGTAAACTTGGCAAGCATTACATCGAGATGCGAGCCCTGCTCAATGGCGTCAGCAAAGCGTTCAATATTTTGGGGTTCTTTATAGAGATCCCAGGCCTCAAAAATCACCTTGATACCAACAAACAAGCCAATAAGTAGCATCACTAAGCCGAGTAGTCTGACCACGATAGATAAAAAATCTGTTGTCGCTGATGATGAGTTATTCATAAATGAACAGCCTTTCTAGTAGTGAGAAGCATAAAGTAATATGTCGACAAATATATTGCAAGCTGACAATAAAAAAGGGCGACCCGAAATTTGAGTCGCCCTTAGTTTAAACGAACTAAGAAAAGGTTTACTTAGTATTACTAGTGAACTCTGGATATGCTTCCATACCACATTCACTTAAATCAACACCTTCGTATTCTTCTTCTTCAGTGACGCGGATACCCATCACCATTTTGATTACTAACCAAGCTACAAAACTTGTCACAAACACCCAAGTAAAGATAGTTGCGGCACCAATCAATTGCGCCATAAAGGTTGCATCAGGGTTAGTTAAAGGTACTGCTAATAGACCCCATAAACCAACTACACCGTGAACCGAGATAGCACCTACTGGATCATCAAGTTTCATTTTGTCTAAGGTTACGATTGATAACACTACCAACGCACCACCGACAGCACCAATCATAGTCGCCATTAATGGTGTTGGTGTATCTGGACCAGCCGTAATAGCTACTAGACCTGCTAATGCACCATTCAAAATCATGGTTAAATCAGCTTTACCAAACATTAACTTAGCAACGATAAGTGCAGCAATTACACCACCTGCAGCGGCAGCATTGGTATTTAGAAATACCATCGCTACGCTGTTAGCACTAGCCATGTCGCCCAATTTTAATACGGAACCGCCATTAAAGCCGAACCAACCCATCCATAAGATGAACGTACCTAGTGTTGCCATTGGTAAGTTAGCACCTTGAATTGGACGAATTTCGCCATTCGGACCATATTTACCAATACGTGCACCAAGTAAGATTACACCAGCTAATGCTGCTGAGGCACCGGCCATATGAACAATGCCTGAACCAGCGAAATCGAGGAAGCCAATGTCGCCTAAGCTATACATTCCAAAGACTTCGCCGCCGCCCCAAGTCCAAAGACCTTCCATTGGGTAGATGAATGCTGTCATTACGACTGCAAAAGCAGCAAATGACCACAACTTCATCCGTTCAGCAACCGCGCCTGAAACAATCGACATTGCTGTCGCCACGAATACTACTTGGAAGAAGAAATCTGCTGCTGTTGAGTAAACTGATCCGCCATCAAAACCTGCTTCAGCTGATGCTGCTAAAGCATCGGCAGTTAAAGTGTCACCACCAGCAATGCCTGCTAAGAAGATGCCACCGCCGTACATGATGTCATAACCGACCACCATATAAGCCGTACATGCAATTGCAAATAATAAAACATTTTTTGTTAAGATTTCAGTGGTATTTTTTGCACGAACAAGACCTGCTTCTAACATTGAGAAGCCGGCGGCCATCCACATAACCAATGCGCCCATTACCAAAAAGTAAAAGGTGTCCATGGCATATTGGAGTTCGAAAATCTGATTTGTTACATTTTCCATTTGATGCTCCTCAAACTATAGGGCTTCGGAACCGGTTTCGCCTGTGCGAATCCGAACCACTTGCTCTAATGGATATACAAAGATTTTGCCATCACCAATTTTTCCGGTGTTAGCACCCTTAGTAATTGCTTCGATAACTTGATCTACTAAGTCGTCGTCAATCGCAATTTCTAGTTTGAGTTTAGGTAAAAAATCTACCACATATTCTGCGCCACGATAGAGCTCAGTATGTCCTTTTTGGCGACCAAAGCCTTTAACTTCAGAAACAGTTAAACCTTGAATACCAATTTCGGACAATGATTCGCGGACATCATCAAGCTTAAAAGGCTTGATTATCGCTACTACTTGTTTCATAAAATATTCCTTGTAAAGAGTGGCCGCCTCAAGATAAAGGAGGCGGCCAAGAAAGTCTTACATTGATTTAGAGATTGTGAAAATTACTGCACTATCAGCTGCATTGGCACCATAAATTTCTTCTGCGTTGCTGTTAGTATCTGTGTAGGTTAGATCCAAACCAAAACCCGCAAGCTCAGTTGATGCGCCAATATGGTAGTTAGTGTAATCATCTCCTGAATCAAAATCATAATAACCAATACCAGCGGCTAGACTAATCGCGCCTACATCATAAGCTGCATCAAGTGAGTAGTAGAGGTCGTCTTGAGCTTCTGTTCCAAAAAGATCTTGAGAATATGAAACGCCCGCTGTTAGGAAGCTGTAGCCAACCGAACCGTAAAATTCGAAAAAGTCTAACTCACTTTCATCTGGGTAGTTGTAGTACAAACCACCAATGTCATAAGAAACGCCTGATTCACCAAACTCACCACCAAAGCCGGCGTAGTAATCGATTTCAAGCGATGTTTCTGAACTAGGACCAAAATCTACGTTTGATGCCCAAACACCAGCATATAGACCACTTGAGTGAGCTACATCGAAGCTACCAGAAATTGCTGGTTCACTGTCAGTTTGGGTAATACCACGCCATACATATTCTGAAGATAGAGCTACACTTGCACTTGTAGAAAAAGCGCCATCAGCACTTTCCCATGCCATTGCTGATGAAGCTGCAACTAAAGTACTTGCTGCAAAACATAAAGTTGAGATTTTTTTCAGATTCATTGTCCATTCCTCGTAACTGTAAAATAAAGAAACCCGTTTGAATTACTTGTGTTGTTTCGTTACAACATTCTGTATTCAGACTGCAACATGTTTAGCAGTATGTGTGCCAAAACAATAATTATTAAATAATTCAATAGGTTAAGGGGTTTGCTTTTGTTTGGGTGTCGATTGTTGGTTTATTTTAGTGCGATTTAGCTAACCACTCGCTCTCTTTTGGTGCGAGAAGGAGGGTCATGAGGATGTATTGATTTCCAGCTTAGCTTGTTATGATAGCGCCCTAATTTATAGTAGGTGTAATAACGATGGTGTACCCAACAATTGATCCAGTCGCTTTGTCTTTAGGGCCGTTACAGGTTCATTGGTACGGCTTAATGTATTTATGCGGTTTTGTCGCCGCCTGGTGGTTAGGACGTTATCGTGCTGAGCGCTATGGCTGGACTGCCGAGCAGGTTGAAGACTTATTATTTTATGGTGCAATTGGTGTCATTATCGGCGGTCGTTTAGGTTCAGTTATTTTTTATGACTTACCAAACACGTTGGCTCACCCACTGAATGTGTTAAAAATTTGGCAAGGTGGCATGTCATTTCATGGCGGTCTATTAGGCGTATTAGGCGCATTTTGGTTCTTTGCCAGAAAAACCGGCAAGTCTTTTTTTGCTATTAGTGATTTTATTGCCCCGATGGTGCCAATCGGTTTGTTTTTTGGTCGAATTGGTAACTTTATCAATGGCGAACTATGGGGCAAAGTCAGTGATGTGCCTTGGGCGATGGTCTTTCCGCATGGCGGACCGCTACCGCGACATCCTTCACAACTCTATGAGGCGGGATTAGAAGGCGTGGTTTTATTCATTATCCTATGGCTCTATTCTGCCAAACCCAAACCAGTGTCTGCGGTGTCGGGTTTATTCTTACTCGGCTACGGCGTATTTCGATCACTGGTTGAACTTGTTCGCATTCCCGATCAACAATATGGCTATTTCGCTTTTGATTGGCTTACGATGGGGCAAATTCTGTCACTGCCAATGATTCTACTGGGTGGTTTTATATTAATTCGTGCCTATCGCAAATAAATATTTAGATTAGGATGGTAGCCCAAATGGCTACAGCGATCACGATACAAAGTAAAACAGCTAAAGAACCATAATCTTTTGCTCGCCCAGACAGCGCATGATGTTCTGGACCTACGCGATCGACTACACATTCGATCGCGGAGTTTAAGATTTCAACAATGAGAATGACAACCAAACTAATGATCATTGCGAGCTGTTCATAAGCGGTTACTTCAAGAAAAAAGCTCAATCCTCCAAGCAGAATGACCGCAAGGAATTCTTGTTGGAAGGCTGATTCGTTAGTGATTGCAGATTTAAAACCCTGCCAAGAATAAAGTGTGGCGTATAAAATCCGTTTAATACCGGTGTTTTTTTCCATAATAAATTTTCCAGAAGTGAGATTGCTAGCGACTATAACATGGATTAATCTAGCGTAAAATCTTGTAATGTCAGGCAGTTATAGCAGCAGTGAAAATAGAGTTAACAATCATTTTGACTCAAAATTATTGCTCGCATGTTAAAATAACCGATCATTAATTTTAAACGTGTTTGGTGTTTTATGAGTTATCAAGATCATTACGATGTGATTGTTGTCGGCGGCGGTCACGCTGGTACTGAGGCCGCATTGGCTTCTGCGCGTCAGGGCGTGAAAACGCTATTGCTGACGCAGAACATAGAAACATTAGGCCAGATGAGCTGTAATCCCGCTATCGGTGGCATCGGTAAAGGCCATCTAGTTAAAGAGATCGATGCACTTGGCGGCATCATGGCGCAAGCCGCCGATCAGGGTGGTATTCAGTTTCGTATTTTGAATGCGAGCAAGGGCCCAGCGGTAAGGGCAACCCGAGCTCAAGCCGACAGGGTTCGTTATAAAGCGGCTGTTCGATCTTATTTGGAAAACCAGCCTAACCTCTATTTATTTCAACAAACCGTTGATGATCTTGTGGTTGAGAATGATCGCGTTGTCGGCGTGGTTACCCAAGCAGGTTTACGTTTTTCCGCTCAATCAGTCGTGCTGACAGTGGGTACGTTCTTGGGTGGTTTAATTCATATTGGCATGCAAAATCATCAAGGTGGACGTGCTGGTGACCCAGCTTCGACGACCCTTTCACAAAGACTCCGCGCGTTGCCGTTTAGAGTGGATCGTTTAAAAACAGGTACACCACCGCGCATTGCGACTAATAGTATTGATTTTTCTGAATTAGCAGAACAACCAGGCGATACACCGACACCAGTCTTTTCATTTTTGGGCAAACGTTCTGATCATCCAGAACAAATATCTTGTCATATCACGCATACCAATGAAGCGACTCATGACGTTATCCGCAATAATTTGGATCGTTCGCCGATGTACAGTGGTGAGATTGAAGGCATTGGTCCACGTTATTGTCCGTCGATTGAAGACAAGGTAGTACGCTTTGCTGATCGCACCTCTCATCAGATCTTCCTTGAACCTGAAGGTTTGAAGTGCGGTGAAGTCTATCCCAACGGTATTTCAACTAGCTTACCGTTTGATGTGCAATATGAAATTGTACGGTCAATGAAAGGCTTGGAAAATGCACATATTACTCGGCCGGGTTATGCGATCGAATATGACTATTTTGACCCACGTGATTTGCAACCGTGGCTAGAAACTAAGCATATGGCAGGCTTATTTTTTGCTGGACAAATTAACGGCACCACAGGCTATGAAGAAGCTGCCGCTCAAGGTCTGATTGCTGGTATCAATGCCGGCTTGCAAGCACGAGGTTTAGAAGCTTGGTTCCCGCGTCGTGACGAAGCGTATATCGGCGTTATGATTGACGACTTGATCACTTTGGGTACACGCGAACCTTATCGTATGTTTACCAGCCGCGCAGAGTATCGTTTATTATTACGTGAAGATAATGCCGATATTAGATTGACACCTAAAGGGCGTGAGTTGGGTCTGGTCAATGATGAACGTTGGGCTATATTTTCTGCTAAACAAGAAGCGGTTGCCAAAGAAACGCAACGATTAACAACATATAAATTTACGCCAGAAAATGTTGATCAGATCGTAGCGGAACAGATCTTAGGCGAGCCATTAAATAAAGTGAACACGGCATTGGAATTACTACGTCGCCCTAAAGTAGATTATGCAGCCCTATTATTATTGATGGGTGAAGAAACGGTGTTGGATGAAGACGTTTCTGAGCAAGTGGTGATTCATACTAAATATGCAGGTTACATTACGCGCCAGCAAACGGAAATTGATCGATTGAAACGTAATGAAATGACGGCGTTACCCGATGATATCGATTATGCAATAGTGCGTGGTTTATCAAACGAAGTACGTGAAAAACTTGCTAATGCACGACCCAATAGCTTAGGGCAAGCGGCCCGTATTTCAGGCGTAACACCTGCGGCCGTCTCATTATTATTAGTGCACTTGAAGCGCGGCGAACAAGGAAAGGTAATAAATGGGTGAGCAACTAAAGCGACAACTACTTCAAGGCTGTGACACTTTAGAACTGAAGCTGACCGAGCTACAAATCAATCAATTACTGACTTATGTTCAACTGCTCGATAAGTGGAACAAGGTATATAACCTAACCTCAGTGCGCGATCCTCAAGAAATGATAAGTCGTCATATTTTAGATAGTCTGGCAGTCTTGCCTTATTTGTCAGGCACATCATTGTTGGATGTTGGCACCGGCGCTGGTTTGCCTGGGATCCCCGTTGCTATCGCCAATCCAAATATGGCGGTGACTTTGTTAGATAGTAATTCAAAAAAAACCCGTTTTTTACAGCAAGCAAAATCTGAGCTTGGCTTAACAAATATAACGGTAGTACATGCCCGCGTTGAGCAAGCTGAATTAGCTAAGTTTGCTACTGTAACTGCACGTGCTTTCTCGACGATTGATGTCATTATTGATTTAGCAGGCAGACACTGCGATGATGCTGGGAGTCTCGTACTTATGAAAGGCCTTTATCCTGAGGAAGAATTAGCTGCGAACATTGATGGTTTCAGCTTGAAAGATGTCGTGTCACTGGATGTGCCGAATTGCCCTGGTAAAAGACACTTGGTACGTTTGATTAAGAATTAAAGGCAGAGTGAATGGGAAATATTTACGCGGTTACCAATCAAAAAGGTGGGGTAGGGAAAACCACCACTACAGTTAATTTAGCCGCTGCCTTAGCCGATGCGGGTAAAAAAGTACTATTAATCGATCTAGATCCACAAGGTAATGCCTCTACAGGCTGTGGTGTGGATAAAGATGCGATAGATAAAAGCAGTTACGATGTCATTATGACAACGGCGAAAGCGTCCGATGCAATAGTACGACCTGATGATTTAAGTTTTGACGTGTTGCCGACAAATTCCGATCTTACCGCTGCCGAAGTGCAATTGTTAGATGTGAAGTTACGTGAACATCGTTTACGCTTAGCCTTGGAATCTACCCGTGAAAAATATGACTTCATTTTGATCGATTGTCCACCTTCACTGAGCATGCTGACGGTGAATGCTTTGGTGGCATCAAAAGGTGTGATAATCCCTATCCAGTGTGAATATTATGCCTTGGAGGGCTTGTCCTCCTTATTAAAAACTATCGAACGGGTAAAGCAACGTGCCAATCCAGCACTAGAAGTCACAGGCTTAGTCCGCACTATGTTTGATGCTCGAAATAACTTAGCTGGTCAGGTTTCACGGCAGTTGATTACACACTTTAATAAAAAAGTATTTCATTCCATAATTCCAAGAAACGTCCGCTTAGCTGAAGCTCCGAGTCATGGGATTCCTGTTATCAGTTATGATCGAAGCTCACGAGGATCGATTGCTTATATGGCCATGGCGAGCGAGTTTATGCGGCGTGAAAGCACTAAAACCCCTGAAAAAGTGGATAAATAGATGGCAATTAAAAAACGAGGATTAGGCCGCGGATTAGATGCCTTACTGTCTGATGTGCAACATGACGATGAAAGTTTGGATGATAGCCTGCAATACTTTCCTCTTGATATGATTCAGCCGGGTAAATATCAACCACGTGTTGATATGTCAGAAGAATCGTTAAATGAACTTGCAGATTCAATTCGAGCACAAGGCTTAGTGCAACCGATCGTGGTACGACCTATTACTGGTGGTCGCTATGAAATTATTGCAGGTGAACGGCGCTGGCGAGCCTCTAAACTTGCCGACTTAGATCTTATCCCCGCCTTGGTGCGTGATGTGTCAGATCGTAGTGCTATTGCGATGGCATTAATCGAAAATATTCAACGGGAAAACTTAAACCCGATGGAAGAAGCTAATGCTCTGCACCGACTACGGGAAGAGTTTACTATGACTCACCAAGAAGCGGCCGAAGCGGTAGGGCGTTCTCGAGCAGCGGTATCAAACTTATTACGATTACGAAACCTGAATGATGATGTAAAACGATTGGTAGAGAATTGTGACCTCGAGATGGGCCATGCCCGTGCCTTGTTAGCTCTCGAAGGTGAAAGTCAGTCGGATAGCGCAAGACATATCGTAGAAAAAGGACTTTCAGTACGTGAGACAGAACAACTAATTAGACGACTATTAAAGCCTACGAAAGAAACGGCAGAGCAATCAACAGAGTTACAAGAAGAAATAATTTATATTGAAAGTCTTATCAGTGAAAAATTCGGTGATAAATTCGCGATAAAACATACCGTAAGCGGCAAAGGTAAATTGGTCATTGATTATGCTGATGTCGCCGAGTTAAAGAAAATCATTAAGCGCATAAAATAAAATCGCTAAATTTTGAGGAATTATTGATCCATGTATAGTGATGAAGATATTGCATCAGCAGTTAAAGCAGGCATATTGACTGAACAAACCGCCCTCGCATTACGAAATCACGTTGCAGAAGATAATTCGGCACCAGCGATTGATGAAGAATCTTTCCGTTTGATCACTGGTTTTAACGATATTTTTGTGGTGATTGCCAGTCTGCTACTTCTCACTTCAGTAACGTGGATAGGTTCGTCTGTAAGTCTATTGTTGGGTATGGCGATGCAAACGCTTACGGCATGGGGACTTGCTGAATACTTTACGCGTAAGCGAAGAATGGCACTGCCTTCGATTATGTTATTACTGGCCTTTGTTGGCGGTGTATTATTAACGGGTATGATCTTTCTTCAAACGGCGGGTTTTACAGAAGAAATCAGTATAGGGGGGCCGAGTGTGATTGCCGCACTGGCGGCATGGATGCATTGGCTCCGCTTTAAAGTACCTATTACTGTAGCGGCGGGTACGGGTACTTTGGTCGCTGGTATTATGTTTCTTTTATTTGCATCAATTCCTGAAACATGGAAATGGCTTATGTTGATTACCTTTATTGCCGGTATTGGTGTTTTTTTACTGGCGATGTTGTGGGATTCGGCAGATACATTGCGACAAACTCGGCGCTCAGATGTGGCTTTTTGGTTACATCTAATTGCGGCCCCACTTATTGTCCATCCTATTTTTGCGGCGTTGAATATATTTGATATTCAGATAGGCCTATGGCAAGCAGTTGCCGTAACCGTGTTATATATTATTCTCGCGATAATTTCGATATCCATTGATCGGCGAGCATTAATGGTTTCTGCGTTAATTTACGTACTTTACGTGTTTAATTCGGTGCTTGAGCAATATGGAGTTGTAAGTCTTGGTTCTGCCTTCACAGCCTTCATTATCGGTTCTGGATTGTTACTGTTATCAGCTTTCTGGCACCGTTGCCGCCAAATAATAATTGTGCATTATCCGGTAAATATACAAAAATACTTGCCAAAATTAAGGTGATTATAATTTCAGGTAAAACTACTTGACTGACTTAAGATGCTTATAAGCCTGCACATATAAGTAGTTATACCAACAGTCTACCGTGCCATTAATAAAAGAACCCATAATTTCATTGACCTAGCAACTACCCGATCGCTATAATGTTGCGATTTGCTTAACGCAGATATAGAACGCCGGTGATTGGTATGGACAGCAGAATTAGAGTTCGGCCGATTAATCATCTGATAAAGATGCAGCTTGTAACGCTGGCGATAACAGTTTTAATTGCCCTTTGGTGGCAAGGAATCAATGCTTCAGTAGCTTGTTTCTATGGTGGCAGCATAGCTGTTGCCAATACCTTGTTACAAAGGTGGCATTTGATTGGCGCTGCAAAGCAAGCTAAATCAGATGCTGGTATGAATTTAGGCAGAGCGTATCGCTGTGTCGCAGAAAGGTGGCTTGTAACCATCGTAATGTTTGCTATCGGGTTTTGGGTGTTCATACCAGACGAGATGATTTTGGCAGGCTTTATCGCGATGCAAGCGGTTGTTTTATTTGGAAATTATAATCGGGCTTAAAACCAAAAATGGCAAGTGAATCATCAATTACCTCAGCAGGTTATATCAAGCACCATCTACAAAATCTTACCCTCGGTGAGAAGCATGTAGAATCAGCAACAGGTGTATGGACTTCTACAGGCGAGTTGGGCTTTGCAGAATCAGCCCAAGAAGCTACTCAAATGGGCTTCTGGTCTATTAATGTAGATACAATGTTTATGTCGCTGCTACTCGGCGGTCTAATGATGTGGTTTTTCAGAAGCGTAGCAAAATCAATCTCGTCAGGTGTTCCTACCCCTACTCAAAATTTCGCTGAAATGATTATAGAGTTCATTAACGACACTGTTCGCGGATCGTTTAGTGGCGGTAAAAACGATTTGGTTGCACCTTTAGGTTTAACCATCTTTGTTTGGATATTTTTAATGAACTTAATGGATCTTGTCCCCGTGGACTTTATCCCAATGCTCGTTGCTCAAGGAGCTTCAGTATTGTTTGGCGTTGATCCTAGTCACGTATATTTCAAGGTTGTACCAAGCACAGATCCTAATGCAACAATGGGCATGGCTTTAGTCGTATTTGGCTTGATGCTTTACTACAGCTTTAAAGTCAAAGGTACGGGCGGCTTCCTCGCTGAGTTATCACTCGAACCGTTTGGTAAGTGGGCTTTACCAATTAATATTGTCCTTGAAACCGTGACATTGTTAGCTAAGCCATTCTCATTAGGTCTACGTTTGTTCGGGAATATGTATGCGGGTGAGATGGTGTTTATCCTTATAGCAACAATGTATAGCGCTGGGTTAGTCATAGGGTCTGTTGCTGGATTGTTACAAGTTGGTTGGGCGATTTTCCACATACTTATTATTACGTTGCAAGCATTTATCTTTATGGTTTTGACCATTGTTTATATCGATATGGCTCACCAACGTCATTAAGTTAGAACAAGTTTTACGTTTGTTTTTTTGTAAGTTTATTTTTTAATATTAGCTATTTGTTAGGAGAAAATGATGGATATGGGTTTAGTTTACATTGCTGGTGCCTTAATGGCTGGTCTAGGTGCTTTGGGCGCTGCAGTTGGTGTTGGTTTGTTAGGTGGTCGTTTCTTAGAAGCAGCAGCTCGCCAACCTGAGTTAGTGCCAATGTTACGCACGCAGTTTTTCTTAGTTGCAGGTCTAGTTGATGCGGTTCCAATGATTGCTGTTGGTCTATCTATGTACGTGCTATTCGCTGTTGTTTAATAATATTTGTATATTTATAGATTACTGCGATAAAGAAGAGGTATTGGCATGAATATCAATGCAACCTTGATAGGCCAAGCAATTGCTTTTTTAATCTTCATTGGCTTCTGCATGAAATATGTATGGCCACCGATTATTGAAGCACTTGACGAACGCAAAAAGAAAATTGCGGATGGTTTAGCTGCTGCAGAACGCGGAAAGCATGAGCAAGAGTTAGCCGAAAAACGCGCACAACAAGTTATTCACGAAGCTAAAGAGCAAGCAAATGAAATTATTACTCAGGCACAACGCCGTGGTAATGAAATCGTTGACGAATCAAAAGATAATGCACGAACTGAAGGTGAGCGAATTTTAGTTTCTGCACAAGCAGAAATTAAACAAGAAGCTAACCGTGCAAGAGATGAGTTGCGTTCGCAAGTAGGTAGTATTGCTATCGCTGGCGCTGCCAAAATTCTTAGTCGTGAAATTGATGACAAGGCACATACCGATTTGTTAGAAGAATTGGTTAGCCGGATCTAGAGGAAGAAAGGATGGCTGAAGCAATTACCATCGCTCGTCCCTATGCAAGTGCTGTATTTGCAATTGCAAAAGAAAAAGACGAGTTGAAGGGCTGGTCTGACTTACTGGCGCTATTAGCGCAATGTGTAGCAGATCCAAAAATGCAATCCATAATTACTAGCCCAGCAGTAAGTGATGAGCAGGTAGTTACGCTGCTAGCGGATATTTCTGGTGAGTTGATGAGCGTTGATGCTCGTAACTTTCTAGCATTATTAGCTGAGAATAACCGACTACAATTGTTGGCATACATCGCAGTAATTTTTGAAGAATTACGTGCAGAAGCCGAACATACAATGACTGCCGATGTGACAACCGTAAGGGCGTTAACATCAGAACAAGAAAGCAATATCGCTGCTGCGTTAAAAAAACGTACAGGCAGAGATGTGACATTGATTACAACAATTGATGACAGCTTATTGGGTGGTGCGATTATTCGTGCAGGTGATCTGATTATTGATGGATCTGCCTTGGGTAAATTGAACAGACTGGCCAACGCTATAATCTAGCGGCCGGTTAATGAGGAAACAGAGATGCAACTGAATTCAGCAGAAATCAGTGACCTAATCAAAAAGCGAATTGCAAGCTTTGATGGGGCAACTGAAGCACGCACAGAAGGTACTGTTGTTGGTGTAACCGATGGTATCGTACGTGTTCACGGCTTAGCCGATGTTATGGCAGGGGAAATGTTAGAGTTCCCAGGCAATACATTTGGTATGGCATTAAACTTAGAACGCGACTCTGTCGGTGCAGTGGTATTAGGTCCATACCAACACATTACAGAAGGCGATAGCGTTAAATGTACTGGCCGTATTTTAGAAGTACCCGTTGGTGAAGCCTTATTGGGTCGTGTAGTTGACGCTTTAGGTAACCCAATTGATGGTAAAGGCGATATCGCAGCTGAAAGTTCAGCGCCAATTGAAAAAGTAGCGCCAGGCGTTATTTCTCGTCAATCGGTAGATCAACCATTACAAACAGGTTTGAAATCTGTTGATGCCATGATTCCAGTTGGCCGTGGTCAACGTGAGTTAATCATCGGTGATCGTCAAACGGGTAAAACTGCTATTGCAATCGATGCGATTATCAACCAAAAAGGTACAGGCGTTAAATGTATCTATGTTGCTATCGGTCAAAAAGCATCTTCTATTGCGAACGTTGTTCGTAAATTAGAAGAGCACGGCGCATTAGAATACACAACCATCGTTGCTGCGGCAGCGTCTGATTCAGCTGCATTGCAATTTATTGCACCATATGCTGGTTGTTCAATGGGTGAGTACTACCGTGATAAAGGTGAAGATGCCTTAATCGTTTATGATGATTTAACAAAACAAGCTTGGGCTTATCGCCAAGTATCATTGTTGTTACGTCGTCCACCAGGTCGTGAAGCTTATCCTGGTGACGTTTTCTATATTCACTCTCGTTTATTAGAGCGTGCATCTCGTGTAAGTGCTGACTACGTAGAAAAATTAACCAATGGCGCTGTTAAAGGCAAAACAGGTTCATTAACTGCTTTACCTATCATTGAAACCCAAGCGGGTGACGTATCAGCATTCGTACCTACTAACGTAATTTCGATTACTGATGGTCAGATCTTCTTAGAAACAGATTTGTTTAATGCAGGTATTCGTCCTGCGATTAATGCTGGTTTGTCGGTATCACGTGTTGGTGGTGCAGCTCAAACTAAGATCATTAAGAAATTGGGTGGTAGTACGCGTTTAGATTTAGCTCAGTATCGTGAATTGGCAGCATTTGCTCAGTTTGCATCAGATCTAGATGAAGCGACTCGTAATCAAATTCAACGTGGTCAACGCGTTACTGAATTGATGAAGCAAGGCCAGTATCAGCCGTTATCAATTGCAGAAATGGCGATGTCATTACATGCAGCTAACGAAGGTTTCATTGATGATGTAGATGTAAAGAAAGTAGGTTCTTTCGAAGCAGCTTTATTATCAAATATGAAATCTAAGCATGCTGATTTAATGGCAAAAATAAACGAAACCGGTGGATTTGATAAAGATATCGCTAGCGCAATGACGGCAGCGATTGAAAGTTTCAAAACTACAGGTAGTTGGTAATCGGAGCATAAGCCATGGCTAGCGGCAAAGAGATACGGACTCAGATAGCAAGCATCAAAAACACGCAAAAGATTACGCGTGCAATGGAGATGGTTGCTGCGAGTAAAATGCGTAAAGCTCAAGAGCGTATGGCGGCGACACGTCCTTATGCGACTAAGATTCATAATGTAATCCAACATTTGGCTTTTGCTCATCCTGAATACAAACATGTGTATTTACAAGATAGAGAAGAAACAAAACGAGTTGGTTACATTATTGTATCTTCTGATCGTGGATTATGTGGTGGTTTGAATAATAACTTATTCAAAACGGCGCTTAAAGATATCAAAACTAAGATTGATAAAGGTCTTGAAGTTGATGTTTGTACTATCGGCAAAAAAGCAACAAGCTATTTTGGTCGATTGCCTGTAAATCTAACTGGACAGGTTGTTCAATTAGGTGATACACCACGTCCACACGAACTGATTGGCGCTGTGAAAGTGATGCTTGATGCCTATGAAGACGGTAGCATTGATAGTTTGTACCTAGTTTTCAATGAGTTCGTGAACACCATGACTCAAGGCAACAAAGTTGTTCAATTGTTACCAGCGACGCCTGAAAAGCCGAGCGCTGAAATGTCCCATCACTGGGATTATATCTACGAGCCGGATGCCAAAGAGGTGTTAGACCACCTGTTGGTGAGATACATCGAGTCTTTGGTTTACCAAGGCGTCGTTGAAAACATCGCTTGTGAACAAGCCTCTCGTATGGTCGCAATGAAAAGCGCGTCTGATAATGCGGGTGACCTTATTGATGACTTGCAACTTGTTTATAACAAAGCGCGCCAAGCGTCTATTACGCAAGAAATATCTGAGATTGTTGCTGGTGCCGCTGCGGTATAAAGCAAATAACATGGGCCTAATAGCTCAAACGTATTGAAAGAGGAAGCAAGATGAGCTCTGGAAAGATTGTACAAATAATCGGTGCGGTAGTGGATGTGGAATTTCCACGCGACAGCCTGCCAAAAATTTACGATGCATTGATCGTTGATGAAAGTGGCTTAACACTTGAAGTACAACAACAGTTAGGTGATGGTGTTGTTCGTGCTATAGCTATGGGCGTAACAGATGGTCTTAAACGTGATTCAGCTGTTTCAAACACTGGCGATTCAATTCAAGTACCGGTCGGCCAAAAAACATTAGGTCGCATCATGAACGTATTGGGCGAACCAATCGATGAGAAAGGACCTATCGGTGAAGATGTTAAAATGTCTATCCACCGTAAAGCACCTAGCTTTGATGAGTTAGCCGCTAGTAATGAATTACTAGAATCAGGCATCAAAGTAATCGATTTAGTCTGCCCGTTCGCTAAGGGTGGTAAAGTTGGTTTGTTTGGTGGTGCTGGTGTAGGTAAAACCGTAAACATGATGGAGCTTATCCGTAACATCGCTACTGAGCATGATGGTTTCTCAGTATTCGCTGGTGTAGGTGAGCGTACTCGTGAAGGTAATGACTTCTATCACGAAATGACTGATTCAAATGTAATCGATAAAGTATCATTGGTTTACGGTCAAATGAATGAGCCACCAGGTAACCGTTTACGTGTTGCTTTGACGGGTTTAACAATGGCTGAGAACTTCCGTGATGAAGGTCGTGATGTATTGTTCTTCGTAGATAACATTTACCGTTATACATTAGCCGGTACTGAAGTATCTGCGTTATTAGGTCGTATGCCATCAGCGGTAGGTTACCAACCAACGCTGGCTGAAGAAATGGGT
Source organism: Methylophaga sp. (assembly GCA_024636315.1). Classification (GTDB taxonomy): domain Bacteria; phylum Pseudomonadota; class Gammaproteobacteria; order Nitrosococcales; family Methylophagaceae. The sequence continues at coordinate 30,468 of JAGXHJ010000074.1, read as the reverse complement.
GTATTACAAGAACGTATTACATCAACTAAAACGGGCTCGATAACGTCAATTCAGGCGGTATATGTACCTGCCGATGATTTGACGGATCCATCTCCAGCAACGACTTTTGCTCATTTGGATGCGACGGTTGTATTGTCACGTTCAATTGCTGAATTAGGTATTTATCCAGCAATCGATCCTCTTGATTCAACAAGCCGTCAGCTCGATCCTCTAGTTGTTGGTAACGAACATTATGAGATTGCTCGTGGTGTTCAGGGTACCCTACAACGTTATAAAGAATTGAAAGATATCATTGCTATCTTGGGTATGGATGAATTATCTGAAGAAGATAAATTGACTGTAACACGCGCTCGTAAGATTCAACGTTTCTTGTCACAGCCTTTCTTCGTGGCTGAAGTCTTTACGGGTAGCCCAGGTAAATACGTTTCACTTAAAGATACACTTGTAGGCTTTAAAGGTATCTTAAACGGTGATTATGATTCACTACCAGAGCAAGCGTTCTACATGGTTGGTGGTATCGAAGAAGCTGTTGAAAAAGCGAAAAAACTTTAACCTTTTAGGAGGTGCTGGACAATGGCAATGACAATTCACGTTGATATCGTAAGCGCAGACACCTCGATTTATTCAGGTCGAGTAGAGGCTGTTTTTGCTTCTGCAGTTATGGGTGAAGTGGGTATTTATCCACGTCATACACCTATGTTGACTCGTTTAAAACCGGGCGAAGTTCGTATCTTGGTTAACGGTGTAGAAGAACAATTCTACGTTTCAGGTGGCATCCTAGAAGTACAACCAAGTGTTGTGACTATCTTGGCTGATACTGCTTTACGTGCTGATGATATTGATGAAGCTGCGGCACTACAAGCTAAGGCTGAGGCAGAACGTTCGCTAATAGATCGTGGTGCGAAACTTGATTATGCTGAAGCACAAGCTAAATTGGCTGAAGCAATGGCTCAACTACGCAGTATTGATCGAATGAGAAAAGGCAAAGGTCACTAAAAGACCTAAGGCTATAAAAAAAGGCTGTCTTATGACAGCCTTTTTTTTGCCTGAAATTGATAGAATACAAAACCAAACATCGCTAACGGAAATATATCATGTCATTAAGTATCGTCATCTTAGCCGCTGGAAAAGGCACAAGAATGAAGTCTGCCATCACCAAAGTAATGCACAAACTTGCTGGTAGGCCACTCGTTGAACATGTTATTGATACCGCAAAAAGATTAGAACCGAGCAACCTGACCGTTGTTACTGGTAATGGCGCAGAACAAGTTCAACTATTATTGGAAACTAAAAACGTTACAGAAGTGATGCAACATGAACAATTGGGTACAGGCCATGCCGTTATGCAAGCAACAGCGCAATTTGCTAATGCTGAACAAGTGCTCGTTCTTTATGGTGATGTACCATTGACCCAACTCTCCACATTGCAACAGCTAATAGACTGTGGAGATGCTAATAGTTTGAGAATTTTGACAACTGAACTTGCTGAGCCAACAGGTTATGGGCGAATCGTTCGTAATGATGCTGGCGATGTGACTTGCATCATTGAGCAAAAAGATGCTGATGCTCAAACACTAACCATACAAGAAGTGAATAGTGGAATCATGGTTTTACCTGCGAAATGGTTAGCTGATTCTGTAGCAAAACTAACCAATAATAACGCACAAGGTGAATATTATTTAACAGATATGGTGTCACTTGCCGTAACAGAAGGCATTGCAATTAATACCGTATGTTGCAGTGATAATGCTGAAGTCGCTGGTGTTAATACGCGTCAGCAATTGGCAGCATTAGAGCGACATTATCAGTTATTACAAGCTAACGAGTTGATGGTTAATGGTGTCACTCTTGCTGATCCTTCACGTATTGATATCCGTGGCCAACTGACGACTGGTACTGACATTACGATCGATGTGAATGTCATTTTCGAGGGTGAAGTCACCTTGGCCAATAATGTTGAGATAGGTGCCAACTGCATTATTAAAGACGCAACGATTGGTGAAGGTACGATTATTCTTGCTAACAGCATGATTGATTCTAGTACCATCGGAGCCAACGTTAATATTGGCCCCTTCGCACGATTACGGCCCGGTACTGTACTCGCAGACAAAGCCAAAATTGGTAATTTTGTAGAAACCAAGAATGCCAATATTGGCAAAGGCTCAAAAGTAAATCACCTCAGTTATATTGGTGATACCGATATGGGTTCGGATGTAAATATTGGTGCAGGCACCATTACCTGTAACTATGATGGGGCGAATAAACATCGTACGACTATTGGTGATAGAGTGTTTGTGGGCTCTGATACGCAGTTAGTAGCGCCAGTGACGGTTGAAGATGATGCGACGATTGGTGCTGGGACTACTTTGCGTAAGACTGCACCTGCTGATGCATTGACGTTGACGAAGTCGGAGCAGCGGACGGTTAAGGGATGGCGGAGACCGGTTAAGAAAATATAGTACTGTTATTATCTAGGAGAAATGATAAATGGAATTTAATGTATTGCAGGTGTCTCTATTACCAGTTGATAGTGGATTGTTTATCGAGAAGGAACTTAGTAAAGACATTAGGTTTTTTGAAGAGGCGCTCGATAAAGCTGAAGAAAGAAGCGATGAATTTTCTATAAAAGTTTATACAAAAGATAATGAAGCAGGTTATATGTCTGGCGTGGTTTCAAAAAAGTCTGATGTTAAACTTCACGATAGAAATTTTCAACTTCATCAGGAAGAGGACTTTCCTCCAGTAGTGTGGTTCTGGGACAGGGAGGAACAGGCAATATTAATTGAAAATAAGAGATCTGTTTTTAGTAGTGCAAATATGGCCGCTAGAACATTTGAAAATATTGCGAATAACATAACGCTTGCAGAAAATTCGCTTCGAGCATATATAAAGCCTAAGTTGGTAGAAAGTGCTTTTTGGGATACTTTTAACTCATTTCATTATGTTCGAGAAGTAAAATTGAATTTAGTTTCTCCAAATCTTTTTGGAAACACAAAAAAAGAAATTGGCGAGTTTCTGCACGAAGTTTCTGATCAAACAAATGCTTCTGAATTTGCCCCTATTTTTAGAAATGCCGATGGTAATTTACATCTAAAACCATCGAAATGGTTAGATGCCATGATTGACTGGATTCAAGATGGTGCTGGTGAGTGGAGCATAAGAGGGAAGAAAAAACTCAAAGACCAATACAAAACAATCAACAGTAAGCAAAGAGTTAAACTTTTGATTGTCGAAGGGATTATCACAGAAGTTGAGTTAAATAATTACAGCCCAGAAGATGTAGCTCAAATTGTTGAAATGCTCAGGGAGAGGTACTCATATAAAAAATGAAAATATTAATTGGAGTATTTATATTAACGATTGTCGCCGTGCTATTTTCGAGTACTAGCCCAGAATCATACCAAATACTTGAAAAAAGCTTGCCTCTTGTTTTAGGTGCTTCCTTAGGTGGAGTGTTAGCATGCACATCTATCGTTGTATCAGTATTATCTGCATCCTCAACTAAAACTAAAAAGAAAGCAGAAAATAGTCAAAATTTCCAATCTTTTGTTAGTAGTCTTGAAACAGATGTCAAAATATTAGTCATATGCTTGTTCTTTGCAGTTGCAATGCCTTACTTGAGGACATTAAATTACCCATTTTCTATTGAAGCTTTTGGGCTTACTTCAGAGTATTTAAAGCATAAACTAATTTCTTCGTTTGAGATTTTTATAGCCCTTCTAGCTTTTTCTATAATTTATGAGATTGTTTCCGTTTTGGTGTCAATTTTAAGAAAAATGATGATAATTCATACTGACGATTGAATGGTAGTGATTAGAAGATGCTATATGTATATGGGTAAAAAGGGGACATGTAAAAAGGGGACAGATTTATTTTGTGGAAAGCTTTGTCATCTCCTTATGGACTAAAGCCCATGTTCATTTTTTGCGTGGCCAAAAAACGAACCAAAAAAGGCCAATCCCATACTTGCCCTAGCGGGTTCCCTGCGCTTCTCAGAACTAAATGAAATACTACGCAACTCGCTACGCTCAAACACCGCAGTATTTCATCATTTAGTTCTTGCGATGCTCGGCTTCGTATAAGGGCATCCGTGGGTATTTTATCGAAGATCAATGATACTTAGAGTCTCGCCCTCTATCACATGTTATCGCCGCCAAAAAATAAGCTATTTGGTGGAATAAGTGGGCGAGTGTTTGAGCGTAGCGAATTGTCGCCCACGCCACCACATAGTTTATGTTTTTGGAAGTCAGGCGATAAGGGTGCCTTTTCTTTGGTTCGGTTTCTTTTGGGCACGCAAAAGAAATGAACGCCCAGCGGCAGCGTGGACTTTGAAACAAATAAATGACTTATCCACACCACAAGTCGTATTAAACAAAAAAGGGGACAGATTTATTTTTTGGCAAGGCTTGTCATCTCATTATGGACTAAAGCCCATGTTCATTTTTTGCGTGGCCAAAAAACGAACCAAAAAAGGCCAGCCCGAGACTTGCCCTAGCGGGTTCCCTGCGCTTCTCAGAACTAAATGAAATACTACGCAATTGATTCGTGGCGTCCCTGCCACTTTCCCTGCGGGCGCCTCCGGCGTCCAAATTTGTTCCTGACAAATTTGTCGCTACGCTCAAACACCGCAGTATTTGATCATTTAGTTCTTGCGATGCTCGGCTTCGTATAAGGGCGATCCGTGGGTATTTTAGTGAAGATTCAGTGATACTTTGAGTCTCGGTATATTTCCCACGTTTTTTCACCGCAAAAAAAATTAGCTATTTGGTGTGATGAGTGTCAAAGCGTTAGCGAAAAATTTGTCAGGAAGAATACGGATGTCACCGCATCCAAATATTTCCTAACAAATTTATCTTTTGCTCAAAAACTAAAATGCTACTTCAGAGATTCTTTCTATAAGCTTGATCACCGAAGTGCATTTTAATAATTTGTCTTTAACAGTTACCTTTTTTAGCTTGGCCTGGTGGGCAAAACTTTTGTTTGTGTGATGATTCATGATCATGATGGCCGTCGTCATGATGTCCTGACTCTTCTCCATGCCCTGATACATCTCCATCTACTGCTATCGCGGCTCCGGTCGCACCGCCTATTCCACCACCAATAATGGCGCCTTGTTTGCCACCGACTTCATTCCCTATGGCTGCACCAACGGCGCCACCGATTCCGCCACCAATGGCGGCATCTAGAGTAGAGTCATCGGCATGAGCGCTGAATGAGAACAAGGCTATGGCTGTCAAAAGGTATGATATTTTCATAAAGTTTATTTCCAATGTTAAAGATAGTTATTATTCATCATTTTTCGTTTGTATGCTGTGATTTACATCACTTGTCATTCTGTACCAAATCCCGATAAGCATGCCATGAGGCATGGGCTAATAGTGGATAAATCACGACCATTCCGATTAGGTAAGTCATAAATCCTAGGCCTGTCAGCAATACAATCAGTGCCGCCCAAACCAACATGGTAGGAATGTTTTCACTCACTACTTTTACGCTGGCTACCATGGCATCAATAGCGGATATATTATTTTCAATAATGGCCGGTACGGATATAACGGACACTACAAACACGATACTGGCGAGTAAGCCGCCAATGACAGTATAGAGCGCTAGTTGCATCGGTGTAATAATGTCGAAAATATTGCCCCATAACAGTTGTTGTAGTGATGGTAGGGCACTACCTATGGTGACTAACAACAATAAGGCTGATATTGCAAACCAAGTCATAGTGAAACCTAATAATATGCCGGAGAATTGGATCAGTGAACTTTGGCAACGTTTTAGACCTTCTAGCGAACTATCAAAGCTAACGGGTTTGCCTTGTTCGCTTTGTCGAGATTGTTCACATAGTCCAGCAGATAAGATCGGCCCTATCAGCATAAAGCCGATGATCGCTGCGGCAATCACATAAACATGAATACTGGTGATAAGCAGGGTGACCAACAGTAAGCTGGTGACAATAAGACCATGGGCAAGGCTGGCTTTGGGGTGAAGACTAATATCTTGCCAAGCAAGAATAAGCCAGTTAAATGGTCTGACAATGGCGACATGCTTGATTGAAAACTGAGCTGGGATGTGGTGATCGATATAGTTTTGTACGTTCATTTTAATCTCCTCGTGGTGACATGTAGCTTGGATTAAGACGAAAGAGGCGTGTGTTATCAAACAACGTCTATCTATTCTACTAAGTAGACAATTTATCAGCGAAGATGTTGCAAATAAAAATGATAAGAATTATTTAATGTTGCAATATGTTGTTGGATTTAGACGACAAGTGCAGTTTGGGCAATAGTTGAAAAAAAGCCCCCCAACATAATAAAAGGTCTGTTGAGGGGCTTTTGTATTTATGGTGACTTAATCTGACGATGCAAACATTAACGTAAAATCAAAAACATTGCCTGACGGTTGCGAGTGATATTGAGTAATAAAGGGGCATCATTTTGGACTAGCGGCTTGAAGTCTTCGAGAGTTTTAATTTTTTCTTTGTTGACGGAAGTAATGACGTCATTTCCCCGCAAGCCTGCATTCCACGCAGGACTGTTGGCGACAACAGAATAGATCATAACCCCGTGAATTTGTCCGTAATAGGGCGATGATGGTTCAATATCACCGAAAGTAGCACCGGATAGTTTAGGGTGCACGGCTGCTTGTACCTTGGCTTGTTTAGTTTCTTTAACCGTGGCGGTCAGTTGCTTTGATTTTCCTTCACGCAAAATATCTAGTTTTATCGTTTGGCCAACGACTAGTAAGCCGATACTGTTACGTAGCGTGTCGGCATTGACGAGGTGATAGTCATCAATTGCGGTAATGACATCGCCTACTTTTAGGCCTGCTTTATCAGCTGCAGATCCTTCTAATATACGAGTCACTACAGCTCCTTTATCTGAACTAAGATTGAAGGCGCTGGCTAGTTCAGGCGTGACATCTTGCATCTGTACGCCGAGGTAAGCGCGTCTTACTTCACCATGCTCAAGTAGTTGATCAGTAATTTGTTTAACAAGATTGCTTGGGATAGCGAAACCGATACCGACATTGCCTACATTTTGGCCTGGTGAGAAAATGGCGGTATTGATGCCGACCAATTCACCTCGAAGATTAACCAGTGCACCACCAGAGTTACCGGGGTTAATTGAAGCATCGGTTTGAATAAAGTTTTCGTAGCCTTCAATTCCTAGTCCACTGCGACCCAGTGCACTGACGATGCCCGAAGTAACTGTTTGGCCTAAACCAAAAGGGTTACCAATAGCAACGACAAAGTCGCCAACGCGTAATTTATCTGAATTGGCGAGCGGTAAAGCAATCAGAGCTTCGGCTGGTATTTTTATCAAAGCGATATCGGTTGCGGGATCGCTACCGACAAGTTCAGCTTGAAAGCTACGACCATCAGTCAGCGAAACCGTAATTTCATCGGCCTTATGAATGACGTGATTATTGGTTAGAACTAGACCTTTTTTAGCATCAAAAATAACACCAGAACCCAGGCTCTGTTTGGTGCGCTGGCGAGGTTGTTGTTCAGGAATATTGAAAAAACGACGAAAATACGGGTCATTGAGCAAAGGATTGTCTTGTATTCGCACATGACTTTGCGTCGCGATATTAACAACGGCCGGTTTAGAATTATCAAGCATCGGCGCAAGTGACGGCATCTCAGTATTACCGCCAAACCAGGCAAAAGGTAGACCAGAAAAGGCCACTTGAGCAAGTAAAGTAAGCCCTGCCAACCAAACAATAGCAGATTTCATTGTTGACTCCTTACAATGTAAGTTCCAGCTCTTCACGAGGATTAAAGCTAAGTTCTTCAGCCATTTGTTGATATAGTTGTATTGCTTTATCGGTATTAGCTGGGGGCGTTATAATCTGTAAATTCACAATTTGGTCGCCTGGTTCTTTGCCTGGCAACCCCCGACCTTTTAAGCGCATCTTTTGACCGCTTTTAGCGCCTGCTGGAATAGTGAGATTAATTTTTCCTGCCAAAGTCGGCACGGTGACTTTGGCACCTAATGCTGCTTCCCAAGGCGCGATAGGGAGATCCAGAATGACATTGCTAGCGTCTAAACGATAATGGGAATGTGTCGCAATATTGATTTCTAATAACAAATCACCGGCACTGCCACCCATGCCCGCACGGCCCTGACCAGAAAGGCGAATTTTTTTACCAGATGTAATTCCCGCAGGAATTTTGACATTGAGAGTACCCGTTTCAGTAGAACCACTAGGACGACGAATGGTTTTTTTAGCACCGTTAAACGCATCTTCAAGTGAAATAGTGATCTTAGCGTTTACATCTTCACCTTTAGCGTAGAAGTTATCTCTACCACCACTCGCGCCACCACCGCCAAACATGCTGTCAAAGAAACTGCTGAAGTTACTATTGCCATCAAAGCCTCCACCACGACGGCCGCCTTGTTGACCCCAGCCCGGTGGCGGTGTAAAAGATTGGCCATTTTTATAATTAGAACCAAATTGATCGTATTGTGCTCGTTTTTCAGGATCTTTTAGCACTTCGTATGCTTCACCAAGTTCTTTGAACTTAGCTTCAGCATCAGTCTCTTTGCTTACATCAGGATGATATTTGCGTGCTAATTTTCGATATGCTTTTTTAAGGTCTTCTTTAGAGACGTCACGTGCGACACCGAGAATTTGGTAATAATCTTTGTATTCCATAAATGTATTTTTAGCCACCTAAATTGATTTAGATCATCAAATGGGGGCATTAAGGACTAATTACAAGGCTTTCCAAGGATTTTTCTGAGTCTTAGATCTTTGAGGTGTGCGACAATGTACAACTGAAATTTTATAAGTATTGGAGGTTTATTATGTTCACACTGAGAAAGGTTACTTTATTAGTTGCACTAAGTAGTTCATGTGTTAGTCCATTGGTTTTTGCTGATAGTAATGTTGCATTAGATAGTTTAGTTGTCACTGGCACACGTGCGGAAACCCCATTATTAGATTTAGCAGGTAATACGGCTAAAATCTCTGAAGAAGAAATTGATTTTGTACGGGCTGATCATATTACTGAAGTGATTAATCGTCTTCCTGGCGTTATGATCCAACGTGGCAATGGTCAAGAACATTTAACCTCAATTCGTTCACCGATTTTAAATGGTGGTGCGGGTGCCGGTTCATTTTTGTATTTGGAAGATGGCGTACCAATGCGTGCGGCGGGTTTTGCAAACGTAAATGGTTTATTTGAAGCCAACACCGAACAAGCTGGCGGCATTGAAGTCGTTCGTGGCCCAGGTAGTGCTTTATATGGCTCAAATGCGGTTCATGGTTTGGTCAACGTACTTTCTCGTGCACCATCATTAGATCTTGAACGTTCAATTGATGTTTCTGTGGGTCCACATGATCTTTATTCAACTAAAGCGACAGTGAGTGACACTATTGGCAATCAAGCTTATCGTTTTAGTCTTAATGGCACGACAGATGGCGGTTATATAAGTGAATCTGGATTTGATCAACAAAAAATGACCTTCCGTCATGATTATTATGGTGAAAAAGATACCTTTAAAACTATTTTTACTGCAGCGAATTTAAATCAAGAAACCGCTGGTTATAAAGTTGGTACTGATGCATATAAAAATACCGCCGAATCGAAAATTAATGATGATCCCCAAGCCTATCGTGATGCAAAATCAGTAAGATTATCTACTCGCTGGGATCATGAGTTGACTGATAATTCATATTTCAGTTTGACGCCGTATGTTCGTCATACAGAAATGAACTTCTTGATGCATTTTCTTCCTGCAAACCCTGTGGAAAAAAATGAACATGGCAGTGCTGGTTTGTTAGCGGCATATTATCGTGACTTGGAAGGTGGCCACAAGGTTATCTTGGGAACCGATGTAGAATTTACGCATGGAGAATTGTCAGAAATTCAAACAGAAGCGGATCCTGTTGGCTCTCCTGGATATGGTGGGCCTGGGGGGAAATATGTTCAGGGAACACATTATAATTATGATGTAAATGCTACAGTGATTGCGCCTTATATTCATACAGAGTGGCAACTGCTAGAAAATACACGCTTAACAGCAGGTACTCGATTTGAACATACCCGTTATGAGTATGATAATAAAACAGGCGATGGTAAGTTCGGTTCAACCTTTTATCGACCAGGTGATCGGGATGATACGTTTAATAATTTCAGTCCTAAACTAGGTTTAACTCAATTTTTAACCGAAGATACGAGTGCATTTATAAATTTGGCTCGTGGTAATCGGGCCCCACAGACGACTGATCTATATCGTATGCGTAAAGATACTAATAATACGCTTACCGCAGACTCTGAAACTATAGATAGTATTGAAATTGGTGTTAGAAAAGTGGGCGCAGGCATTCAATATGAAGCCACCACATTTTATATGAAGAAAAAAGATTACTTTTTCCGAGATTCAAGTGATAACAATGTGCCTGATGGTAAAACTACACACTATGGTATTGAGCTGAGTGCCTTTACGCCAATAGGAGAGCAGTTTGATTTAGGTGGTAGCTTTACCTATGCTCGTCATCAATATGACTTTGATCATGAAGTTAGCAGTTTTTCTGGACCAGTATTATCAAGCACGATTAAAGATGGTGATGATATGAATACTGCGCCGAGACATATGGCCAACGTCCGTCTTGGCTGGAATTTCCAAGTACAAAGTCGAATGGAATTAGAGTGGATCCATGTTGGCCGTTATTACACCGACGATGGTAACGTTCATAGTTATGATGGTCATGATCTGTTGAATTTGAGAGCGAATCATAAGGTTACTAATAATCTTACGATTTATGGTCGAATTAATAATTTGCTTAACACTGAGTATGCAGAGCGGGCTGATTATAGCGTAGCTGGTGGCGGTGATCGTTATTTTGTAGGTGAAGAACGTGGCCTACATGTTGGAGCAAGCTATAGCTTCTAAGTTTTTAACTTAACTAAGCAATAAAAAAAGCGGCGATAATCAAATTATCGCCGCTTTTTTGTTTGTAAAATACCTATTTGTTAACGTATTACGGATTTTTGGGTATCTAAACGCCGTAAAAATTCTCTCATAATATCGTCATACAATGCGATACCAAGATGAGCATCTTCGACACCGCTATCAATATTAGGGTTGTCATTAATTTCAATCAACACTACACGGTCACCGCTTTGTTTAATGTCGATCCCATAAAGGCCATCGCCGACTAAGCGAGCGGCTTTTGTTGCCACTTTGAGCACCTTTTCAGGTACGTCACTTAGTGAAAAAGCTGCAGAGCTACCACTCGCCGTACCCTTAGATGTATTATGATTGTAGATTTGCCAGTGACCTTTGCTCATAAAATATTGACAGGCAAAGATCGGTTTGTTGTTAAAAACACCAATGCGCCAATCGAAATCGGTGTACATAAATTCTTGTAGTAACACGATGGCCGATTGCTGAAAATACTCTGCCGCGTGCAGGCGAAGTTCTTCGGCCGAATTTACTTTGATAATGCCTCGTGAAAAAGCGCCATCAGGGATTTTCATGACCAGAGGGAAGGCGACATCATTACAAATTCTATCCATGCCAGCATTATCGTTGCGGTAGAGCAGATATGAATCTGGCATCGGTAATTTGTTGGCAACCAATAATTCCATTAGATAAATTTTATTGGTGCATCGAATGATTGAGGTCGGATCATCAATAACAACAAGCCCTTCTCTTTCGGCACGGCGGGCGAATTTGTAGGTGTGATTATTGGTTGCCGTCGTTTCACGAATAAACAAGGCATCGTATTCAGCCAGTCGGTTGTAGTCTTTAGGCGTGATGAGTTCGACATCTATCCCAATACGGCGACCACTTTGGATGAAGCGCTTAAGCGCAGTCGCATCACTAGGCGGCATCGCTTCTTCAGGATTATGCAATATTGCCATGTCATAACGGAAACTGCGTTTTTTGGACGGCTTACGCCACAGTTTGCGATCAAAATTATCCAGTGCATTAGCAAAACTGTCTTGCTCTACTTCATTTAGCTTATTGATCGCCCCCGCTTTTACGGTGCTGATTTGCCAGTGATCTTTATGGCTAAACTCAATTTCCACAATTGGACATGGAAATTGCTCATAAATCTGCCGAGCCAGTTTTTGTAGCGGTTTGATATCACAATAACCAAAAAACACTTTAACGAGGAAAGGACGTTTATCACTGTTATCGGTTGCAGAAATTAATTTATCGAGTTGTGGCGCTAGCTCTGTGATGTCATAGGCATAAAGACTTTTGCGCGATAAATCATTAATCGTGCGCAATCCGGGAATGACTTTATGACCGCGAGCTTCAGAAACCATCGAGCAGTAATAACCAGGACTCAGATAATCTAAGCTATGACAAAGGTTGATGACTTGTGACACGGATCTGCTTGTTTGTGTAGGGTTTTGTAGATATTCATCGACAGTAATAACTTGAACGCTAGGAAAATAAGGCGCCCAATCTTCTTTGTTTTCTATAATAATTAGGTGATTAGTCATGGCTGTGGCTTAGTGCCTCGTTAATGAAAGGTTGTCATTTATGCGAATAATAAAGTTATTATGAATGCCGTGTAATATTTATTTTTTGGTGGGGATTATTTCACTGGATTAAAGCTGAAAACTCACCTATCCTTCGCAAAAATTTTGTGTTTTGGAGAGCCGTATTATGTACACAGATGCTGTTTTAAATGTGTTTTCACAGCGTTATCCTGATGCCCGCGAAAAATTCATGTCCGCAGCAGAAATGAGTTCTATTGTAGACAAGGTAAATAGTCATCAGCATACGCTCAAAGGCCCTAGAGGCGAAAAATTGTTTTGTGATATCGCATGGGCAGGTAACCTTAATGCGAAACAGGTGTTGGTATTAGTTTCAGGCCTACATGGCGTTGAAGGTGGGGTTGGTTCAGCGATACAATCAGATTTCTTAACGCGTCATCGCAGATTACCTGCGGATTTGTGTGTGGTATTAGTTCATGCGCTCAATCCTTGGGGTTTAGCATGGGCAAGTCGTAGCGATCATGAGGGCATAGACGTTAATCGAAATTTTGTCGATTTCTCCGCCCCATTACCCACTTCAAAATCAGCCGATATTTGGAAGACGTTGATTGATAAAAAGGTTGATATAAATACGGTAGGCAGCGACCGTCAACAATTCGATTTATTGAGTGAAGGGCAATATGACGATCCAACCGCCCTATATTTTGGTGGCAAGAAAGCCAGTTGGTCTCGACAGTGTATTGAGCAGTTAGCAGGACAACTTCATCTTACTGAACGCGAACAGGTCATTGTGATTGATTTGCATAGTGGTTTAGGGCCTTATGGTTATGGCGAAATAATTAGTGATCATCCTGTTACAAATCCCGCGAGAAATACTGTGCTGGATGTTTTTGGTGCCAGTGTGACTGAGCCAGCTTTGGGCACCTCTAGTTCAGGCTTAAAACAGGGCTTACATGATTATTTTTGGCATGCTCAGGGAGACCATGTCAGTTTTGTTACGCTGGAATTTGGCACTTTCAGTAGCAGTGAAATGTTACGTGTTTTATTTGCGGATCAACAATTACAACAGCATAAGATTAGCTGGCAAGATGAAAAAACGCGTGAGATTAAATACGCGATGCAGGATTTTTTCTGTCCGGACGAGAAGCGATGGCAGGAATTAGTATTATTTCGTGGGCGACAAGTGATTGAAATGGCGCTGAATGGCTTAACGAGCTTAAACGGATTGGATGGTAATGTTAACAACTGACAATAATGTCTGGATAAGACCCGCAGTTGTCAGCGATGTAGACCCGCTGGTCGAGCTCGAAAATAACTGTTTTGATTCTGATCAATTATCACGCCGTAGTTTTAAATGGATGATTACAAAAGGTAGGGCTTTGTTGCTGGTGGCAGAGTCTGAGCAACATCTCGTGGGTTATGTCTTGTTGCTTTACCATCAAGGTACCTCGTTAGGGCGAGTGTATTCGCTGGCGGTTTCTGCTGAGCAAAGAAAACTAGGTCTAGCTAGACAATTGATGGAAATCGCAGAGCGCGAAGCCTTGGAAGATGGCCGAAGTTTTTTGCGATTGGAAGTGCGGCCAGATAATGCGGGTGCGATTCGCTTATATGAAAAATTAGGATATGAATTCTTTGATGTAGTCAGCGATTATTACGAAGATCATGCTGATGCGTTAAGGATGATGAAGGTCTTACATCACGAACCGGAGCAAGCGCACCAGAAAGTGGCGCATTATGCCCAAACGACGGACTTTACCTGCGGTCCTGCGGCACTGATGATGGTGATGAAAACGCTCAGACCCGAGTTTGAGTTAGGTCGTAGTTTAGAGTTAAAGTTGTGGCGCGAAGCAACCACTATTTTTATGACATCGGGTCATGGCGGATGTAGTCCTCACGGGCTGGCCTTATCTGCTTATAATCGAGGTTTTTCGACAACACTCATTACCAGCAGTACGGAAACACCTTTTATTAACGGTGTGCGTAATGACAAGAAAAAAGCCGTCGTTGAATTAGTGCATCAGGATTTTCAGCTAGCTATTGCTGAGACGGATATGTCAGTTGAGAAAGGTCAAGTTGATGTGGCTATATTGCGATCATATTTGGAGAAAGGGGCATTGGCAGTAGTGCTAATTAGCTCTTATCGCTTGAACCAGAGCAAATCACCTCACTGGGTGGTATTAGCCTCTATCTCAGATACTTTTGTTTATTTTCATGATCCGGAGATAGATTTGGAAGAAAATAAAAGTCTGACAGATAGTTTGTATATTCCGGTAACTCATGAGGAGTTTAATCGGATATTAGGTTATGGCCAGCCGCGTTATCAAGCCGCAATAATATTACAGCCTGATAACGAAACTGCTAAGTGCTAGTCTTCGCGTTGTGAACGCGCATAACGAATTGCCGCACGTACTTGATTTGGCGCTGTGCCACCAAGATGGTCGCGAGCCGCTACAGAACCTTCTAAGGTTAAAACTTCAAACACGTCATCGCTGATTTGAGCTGAGAAAGTTTGCAGTTCTTGTAGGCTAAGTTCAGACAAATCTTTTTTGTGTTTAATACCATAAGCCACCGATAAACCAACGACTTCATGAGCGTCACGGAAGGCAACACCTTTACGTACTAAATAATCGGCTAAATCGGTTGCTGTGGCATAACCACGTAATGCCGCGTTACGCATATTGTCAGCTTTAACAGAAATTGCACCCATCATGTCGGCATATACGCGTAATGAACCTAATAATGTATCGATCGTGTCGAACAATGGTTCTTTATCTTCTTGGTTATCTTTGTTGTAAGCCAGTGGTTGGTTTTTCATCAAGGTGAACAAGTTGAACATATTGCCATAAACACGACTAGTTTTACCGCGGATCAATTCTGGTACATCAGGGTTTTTCTTTTGCGGCATAATTGATGAGCCAGTGCAGAAGGCATCACCTAAATCAACAAAATCAAATTGTGCTGATGACCAGATGATCAGTTCTTCGGAGAAGCGCGACATATGCATCATCAATAAAGAAGCAAAGCTGGTGAATTCAATGGCAAAATCACGATCACTGACGGCATCAAGTGAATTAAGGCAAATGCGTTCAAAACCTAGTAATTTAGCAGTTAATTCACGATCAATAGGGAAGGTTGTTCCCGCCAATGCCGCAGCACCAAGAGGTGATGAATTCACACGTTTTTCGCAATCATCTAAACGCTCGGCATCACGCACTAACATTTCATACCACGCTAGCATGTGATGACCGAAAGTAATTGGTTGTGCGGTTTGCAGGTGGGTAAAGCCGGGCATAATAGTGTCTGCTTCACGTTCTGCGACATTGAGTAGTGCATCTTGTAAGCGAAATAGTTCAGACCTTATGGGCTGTATCATATCGCGTAAGTAAAGCCTTACATCTGTAGCGACTTGGTCATTACGTGAGCGGCCAGTGTGTAATTTTTTACCCACTTCACCGATGAGCGCAATCAGCCGAGCTTCGATGTTCATGTGTACATCTTCTTGGGCGATCGACCATTCAAAATCATCGTTTTCGATTTCGATTTGGATGGTATCTAGACCAGCAATAATTTTGGTACATTCTTCATTACTTAGCACGCCAACGCTTTCTAACATAGTTGCGTGAGCTATGGAGCCTTGAATATCTTGGCGATACATCCGCTTATCAAATTGCACTGAGGCAGTGAATTCTTCCACAAAGGCGTTAGTCGGCTGGGTCAGACGAGCTGATGATAGTTTTTTCTTGGGCGTAGTTGCAGTCGAAGTCGAAGTCATAATTATAAGTATCTTGGATTATCGAAATAAAGTGGAATTATAACGCGGTTATTCGAGAATCACGCTAGTAATGCTAGAATTGTTATTAAATAAGATAGTCGAGCAAGTAAGCTAGGCTTGGTAAAGGTGCATCGATCTAGCTCATTATCCCAGCTTATTTATAGTTAGAATCCAGTCTTAACGTGGGTTATAGCTCAGCACAATGACGACTTACTACTACAAAAATAAGTGAATAAAAATGACAAATAGAACCGTAAAAATTGCTACCCGAAGAAGCCCGCTTGCTATGTGGCAGGCAGAATTTGTACGTGATGCTTTATTAGCCTTGCATCCTGGCATACAGGTTGATCTGATCAAAATGACCACGCAAGGCGATAAAATTTTAGATGTGCCGCTGGCAAAAATTGGCGGCAAGGGCCTATTTGTTAAAGAGTTAGAACAAGGTATGTTGGCGGGTGATGCTGATATTGCTGTACATTCGATGAAAGATGTACCCATGGCGTTTCCAGAAGGTTTACATCTGCCGGTAATCTGTTCGCGAGAAGATCCGTTTGATGCCTTTGTATCGAATAATCACGCATCAGTAGACGATTTGCCTCAGGGCGCTAAAGTGGGCACATCAAGTTTACGCCGAGAATGTCAGCTACGAGCTTTACGCCCAGACTTGAAAATATTGACCCTGCGCGGCAATGTGAATACTCGATTAGCCAAGTTGGATGCGGGTGAATATGATGCGATTATTTTAGCGTCGGCAGGTTTGAAACGTTTAGGTATGCACGCTCGAATTAAAAGTACTTTATCAGCAGAACAAAGTTTGCCAGCAGTGGGTCAGGGCGCGGTAGGTATTGAAACACGCATTGATGATGCTGAAATTAATGCCTTGATTGCACCTCTTATGTGCCCTGAAACGTGGATTGTAGTGTCAGCTGAGCGGGCGATGAATAAACGTCTTGCAGGTGGTTGTCAGGTGCCGATTGCCGGTTATGCCATATTAGATAATGGCAATATCTGGTTGCGTGGTTTGGTTGGTCGCCCTGATGGTACCTTGACCTTACGCGCTGAGGTTCGCGGTAAAGCTG
Organism: Methylophaga sp.; assembly: GCA_024636315.1. GTDB lineage: Bacteria > Pseudomonadota > Gammaproteobacteria > Nitrosococcales > Methylophagaceae. The sequence goes on along the minus strand of JAGXHJ010000074.1, from coordinate 13,148 downwards.
AAGATGCAGAATCTTTAGGCATTGCATTGGCAGAAGATTTATTGTCACAAGGTGCTAATGCAATATTAGCCGCTGTTTATGGTGACTAAACCAGCACTTGATGGGCTTAAAGTTTTGGTTACTCGACCAGAACAACAAGCAAGGTCATTATGTGACAGTATCACCTCTGCTGGTGGTGTTGCTATTGCCCTGCCAGTATTGGATATTGTGCCAATATTACCTTGGCATGAATCAGCGCTTAGTTTAACTCAGCAAGATATGATTATCTTTATAAGTCGCAATGCGGTTACGCACTTTATGTCTGGCTTGCAAACATCTTTAGCTGATAATGTGCAGTTAGTCGCTGTGGGCGCTGGTACGGCGGCGACTATGCGTGAGCATGGATTACGAGTTGATATTCAGCCTCCTCCTCCAGCGGGTAGTGAAAGCCTATTGACAATGCCGGAATTGAATATGGTACAAGATAAAAATGTACTGATTGTGCGGGGTGACGGCGGTCGAGAATTGTTGGCTGATACCTTGCTCGCAAGAGGTGCTAATATTAGCTATCTAGAGGTATATCGACGGGGCTTACCTTGTCGAACAAAGCAAGAAATTGAGCAAGCAAAAACGGCAGATTGTATTGTTATTACCAGTATCGCCGGACTCGATAATTTATGTCAGTTGATTGATATCGATCAATTAACGCCAAAATGGCTGATCGTGATGAGTGAACGGATCAGACAATATGCCCTAAACTTAGGTTTTCAGCAGTGTGTGGTAGTTGCTGATGCTAGTGATGCTGCGGTGATGCAGCAAGTAAATCGGATGGAGCGAAGTGATGGAAAAAAATAATAATAAGCAGCAAGCAAACACTGAGGAAGTAAAATCACAAGTGGATGCTGAATTGTCAGAAAAGCAGCCCGTTGAGCGGTCTAAATTCCTTTTAGTATGGTTGGCAATTGTCATTTTATTAGGTCTGATCGCCGGTTCGTTTTGGTTCTTGCAGCAACAGTTGCACACGCAACAACTTGAACCTGTAGCGCTAACTCGGAACGCACCATCAACCAAGCCGCTAGAGAATAAGATTACTCAATTGGAGCAGGCATTAAATACTGAAATAGCAACCACAGAACAAGGCTTAGCGGGATTAAATGCTGCTAATATAGCCTTACTCGGTAAAGTCGATGACCTAGCTAAAGCTCAGAAGATGACCAATGACGATGTGTTACGTTCTTGGACCTTGGCGGAGCTTAAATTTTTATTACAAAGTGCTAATCAAAGTGCTTTATTAGCGGGTGATGTAGATAAGGCGCAAGCCGCCCTGACCTTGGCCGATCAACAACTTAAATCTCTTAGTGACCCACGCTTACATGAACTTCGGTCATTAATTGCCGATGAAAAACTGGCTTTAGCTTCCGTCGCCAAGGTTGATATTGATGGTTTAGCACTGCAGTTACAGAGCGCGCTTGATAAGGTTGATGATCTAAAAGTATTGATGGGACCACAGCTAAGCAACCAAAAAGATAAAGATTCTGCAGCGAGCTCATCATCTTCAACTTGGCAAACGGCTTTGTCACAAGCTTGGCAACAAATAAAATCGTTGGTAGTGATTCGTCATCAGCAAGATGCCGCCGTTGCGGTATTGGTTCCTGAACAGCGTTATTTCTTGTACCAGAATCTACGATTGAAGTTAGAAAGTGCACGATTGGGGCTATTATCCGCTAGAGACGCTGTTTTTCATGATCATTTGACCTCTGCGGAACAATGGCTACAGCAATATTTTATCGGAGCTGAGCGTGATGCCATGCTCGATATGTTGACAGCGATGCAGTCGGAAACGATTACGGTGGAAGTACCGGATATTTCAGCATCATTAATTTGGCTACAGCATTATGGTGACCAACAATGAAACTACTGCTAATTATTGCCATCGGCTTGCTTATTGGCACCAGCGTAATGTGGTTGGCAGACTTTGAGCCAGGCTTTGTGTTATTAAAATATGGTAATTGGAGTTTGGAGACATCATTAGTCGTTTTTGTCGTAGCCTTTATTCTGTTATTAGTGAGTGCTTATGCTGTTTTGAGAGCTCTGGTCATCGTAAAGCGAGCGCCTAAGAAACTAGCTGATTGGCAATTGCTACAACGACATAAACGCGCTAGTAAGGCGTTGACTAGTGGCCTTATTACGCTTGAAGAAGGACGTTGGTCGGAGGCTGAACGACTATTGATTCAGAATGCGAGCAACAGTGACACCCCTTTATTGCATTATTTAGCGGCAGCACGGGCAGCTCAAAAACAAAATGCAATGGATCGTCGAGATGGGTATTTAGCCTTAGCCCATCAAACTACGGCAGGATCGGAGATTGCCGTTGGTGTGGTGCAAGCAGAGCTACAAATTGCTGCGGGTCAAAATGAACATGCTTTGGCAACGTTACAACATTTGCGAGAAATAGCACCGAAACATCCCCATGTACTGCAGTTATTACAGCAGCTCTATCAAGATATGAATCAGTGGCAGGGCGTGCAAGATGTATTGCCAGATTTGCGAAAACGTCATGTTTTAGCATCGGCAGAAGTTGAAACCTTATCAACGGATGCCACGGCTGCCCAATTACAAGCTGCATTAGCCAAACAAGATTGGACATTAATGTCGACGCTCTGGCAACAGTTGCCCAGCAAAATGCATCACGCTGAATTATTGTTGATACCTTATGTTGCTGGGCTAATTCAGCAAGGCGATCAAATACAAGCCAGTGAGCTTATTGAAAACTTTCTAAGTAAACAATGGAGTGATGGCCTCGTTTATGAGTATGGTCAGATAAAACAAGGCGACTCACTGAAGCGTTTAGCAAAAGCAGAAAAATGGTTAAACAGTAATGAGCATAACCCTTGGCTATTATTGACGTTAGGCCGCCTATCATTGGCCAATAAATTATGGGCAAAATCAGAAGAGTATCTGCGTGCTAGCCTTGACTATGGTGCCAGAGGTGAAACCTATCAAGTGTTAGCTGAAGTATTGTTGGCTGAGGGCAAAGAGCAAGCGGCGACGGATATGTATAAGCAGGGTTTAGCTATGATGATTCAACAATCACATATTCCCATCTAGTTTTATTGAGTCGCTAAGGAAGTAATCTCATGATGAGTGGTAATGAAGCAAGTTATTTGGTCGATATTTTAGCCTTGTTGTTAGCAACGGTTATTGTAGTGCCATTTTTTCATGCTATTCGGCTAGGTGCCTTGCTTGGCTATTTGGCTGCAGGGGTTGTTTTGGGCCCTTGGGGTCTAGGCGTAATTACTGAAGTTGATAAGATTCGTCATCTAGGTGAGTTTGGTGTCATTTTTCTTCTGTTTGTCCTTGGTATGGAGCTTAAACCTGACAAGTTATGGCATATGCGAAAAATGGTGCTCGGCTTAGGTGCTGGGCAGTTAATTTTGACTGCAGCAGTGCTTTACGGCGTTGCCATATGGTTTGGCGTGTCAGCCAAAAGTGCCATCATTATTGGTTTTGGTTTAGCTTTATCGTCCACTGCTTTTTGTTTGAAGTTATTGGCTGAACGAGGTGGTATTTCGACGATGATGGGCAGAATGTCATTTTCAGTTTTACTATTCCAAGATTTAGCGGTGGTGCCACTGTTGGCGCTAGTATCTTATCTTGCTGATGGTGGCAGTACGACCATCTCAGAATTCAGTTTACTCTATGGGGCTGCTGTCATTATCGGCTTGTTGTTGATGGGACGATATTTACTCAACCCTATACTAGAAAGAATCGTTGCCAGTCAGGATCCGGAAGTTTTCATTGCTGTAGCCGTGTTATTAGTTTTAGGTGTGGCATGGTTGATGGAGTCGGTCGGATTATCAATGGCTTTAGGCGCTTTTTTAGCCGGATTGATGCTCGCAGAGTCGCATTATCGGCACCAAATTGAGGCTGATATTTTACCGTTTCGGGGGATATTGCTCGGACTATTTTTCATGACGGTAGGAATGGGTGTTGATTTTGGTTTGTTATGGCAACACCTTGGTGCCATAGTGGGTCTGACGATTGGCTTGATGGCAATAAAAGGTTCTGTGGTCTATGTGCTAGCTAGAGCTGGCGGGGCACGACATGATGTTGCAGTACAGTCTGGGGCACTGCTTTCACAAAGTGGTGAGTTTGGTTTTGTACTGTTTGGTGTAGCAGGCACATTAGGCCTTTTAGAATTGCAGTTAAGCCAAGTCTTAACGCTGATCATTGCACTGACGATGGTATTAACCCCTTTTGTGGTGAAAGGCGCTAATATCCTTTTGCTGAAATATTATGTGCCTAAACTCTCTGAGGATGGCGAATATCCTGTGTTTATGGATGACTCAGAAGCACATGTGATTTTAGCTGGCTTTGGGCGTGTTGGTGCTAGGATTGGCGCATTACTGGGTGAGGCTGGCGTATCTTACATTGCTTTAGATATGAAGCAGGAACGTGTTAAAGTAGCTCGGGCACAAGGGTTCCCAGTGTTTTTTGGTGATGCGAGTCAAGTTAAAGTATTACAGGCCGCTGGGGCTGAACGGGCTAAGATGCTAGTGATTGCACTGGAAGATCCAGAGAAGGTTGATCGTTTAGTTTTTTTAACCAGACAAGCTTATCCAAATATGATTATTCATGCGCGAGCCCGAGATAGACAGCATTGCGCTGATTTAATCAGCCAAGGCGCGACCACGACGGTATCTGAAACATTAGAAATAAGTTTACGTCTGACAGAGGAAACCTTGCTCAGTAGCGGCGTAGATAGTGCTGAGGTTACACGAGTTATCAATGAATTCCGTGATGATTATTATTTAGATATTGTGAAGAAAATGAGTGAAAATAAAGTGGTAATGGGTGAGTTGAGGCACTAATCAACGTGTCTTTTTATCGTAGTTGACTACTCTTACTGCCCCGACGGTTATAGCCACTTTGTTTGGCTTGCTCTTTATCTAATTCTGACTGACAGTTTACGCAGAGTCTGACGCCTACAATGGCTTTTTGGCGAGCTTCGGGGATTTTGGCATCACATTCTTCACAGTGCGTTAAGCTTTCACCTTGCGGCAATTTACTTCGAGCCAAATTGATTGCATCTTCTACACTTGCATCAATTTGATCTTGTACCGCACCATCTCTTGACCAGCCACCCGCCATGATGAAATCGCTCCTAAACCCTACAAACGCATCGGCATGACGACATACTGTCGTTCAAGCTTATCATCGGCTGGCGTGATTAAAGCACTGCTATTTTCATCACTAAATACCATTTTTACTTTGTCATCAGGTATGGCATTTAATAAATCTAGTAAATAGGCATTATTGAAAGCTATTTCTAATGGCGCGCCAGTATATTCAACGCTAATTTCTTCTTCCGCCGACTCTTGTTCTTGATTGATCACGGTAGCTTTAAGCAAGCCTGATTCAAGATTGATGCGTACGCTACGATGTTTATCACTGGATAAAATAGCCGCGCGCGACAAGGCTTGTTTAAGTTGATCGCGGTCGGCAATAACTTCTTTATCGCCACCTAAAGGAAGTACCCGTTCGTAGTTAGGAAACTGGCCGTCAATAAGTTTGGATGTGAAATGTAAATCAGGCAATTCAACTTTGATTTGTTGATTACTAAAAGCGATGGTGACATTGTCAGCAGTATCATTAAGCAAGCGACCTAGTTCCATAATCGCTTTGCGTGGAATGATAATACTGCTCTTTTCTGTGATTGCGTTGGTGGTCGTTAAACTGCCTAAGGCGAGTCGGTGACCATCGGTTGCAACGGTACGTAGGATATTTTCTTCACGTTCAAGCAATAAACCATTCAAGTAATAACGTACGTCTTGGCTGGCCATGGCAAAGCTAGTTTCATCAAGTAGTGATTTTAGCGCCGATTGTGGCAGGCTGATTTCATCAACATAATTAGCGCCTTCACTATCAGGAAAGTCTTCACTTGGTAGAGTAGCGAGTGAGAAGCGACTTTTACCTGCTCTAACAATAGCTTTGCCATCTTGGGCTTTGAAACTAATCGTAGCGTTACTAGGTAATGCGCGACAAATATCTAGAAATTTTCGAGCAGAAACCGTTGTTTTACCTTCTTGTTCTACAGCAACGGGTAAGGTCGCTATCATTTCCAATTCCATATCGGTACTGGTCATTGATAGTTGATTGCCATGAGTGCGTAATAAAATTGTCGACAAAATAGGCAGGGTAGCGCGACGTTCGACAATACTACAAACCAGTTGCAGTGGTCGGGCGATAGTTTCTTGGCTCACGGTAAATTGCATGATTATTCTCTCGGTTTAACTCGACAGGGTTCGAAGTAAGTTACGGTAATCTTCAGCAATACGTGCGTCAGATTCTTTTAATTCGGCTATTTTACGGCAGGCATGTAACACCGTGGTATGGTCGCGACCACCAAAGGCTTCACCAATTTCAGGTAGGCTGTGATTGGTCAGTTCTTTTGCTAATGCCATCGCTATTTGACGTGGACGGGCAATTGAACGGGTACGCTTCTTAGATAGTAGTTCTGAGACGCGGGTTTTAAAATATTCACCTACAGTTTTTTGAATACTATCCAAGGTGACTAGTTTTTGGTGCAAGGCGAGTAGATCTTTTAATGCTTCTTGCGCCATTTCAATCGAAAAAGGTTGATTGGTAAAACGTGAAAATGCCAGTACACGTTGTAAAGCACCTTCTAAATCACGGACATTAGATTTGATACGTTGGGCAATGAAAAAAGCCACATCCTCTGGCAACATAACCAGATTTTGTTGGGCCTTTTTAATTAAGATTGCAACGCGGGTTTCTAATTCTGGTGGCTCAATCGAGATGGTGAGCCCCCAACCAAGACGAGACTGTAAACGTTCATCAAGATTTTCAACTTCTTTAGGGAAACGGTCACAGGTCAAAATGATTTGTTTTTGACCTTCGAGTAAACTATTAAAGGTATAGAAAAATTCTTCTTGTGAACGTTCTTTTTTTGCAAAAAACTGTATGTCGTCGATTAATAAGGCATCAGCACTACGATAATGCGCTTTAAATTGATCGATTACGTTATTGCGCAATGCGGTAATCATATCTTGCACAAAACGTTCTGATGACAAATACATTACTTTGGCTTTTGGATTGTCTTTTTTAATTTGATTACCGACGGCCAACATCAAATGTGTTTTGCCGAGCCCTGTTCCACCATATAAAAATAATGGGTTGTATCCACTAGTGCCTGGTGATTCAGCAACATGTAAAGAAGCTGCTCGCGCAATTTGATTGGACTTACCTTCGACATAGGATTCAAAGGTAAAGTTGGGGTTAAGAGGAGAGCCTGCCGCCGGAGTCATGGATTTAGGCATGGCGGGTGACGCTTTAGCTATGGTATTTGTTTGAGCTACTTGAGGATTATTGGTACCGACATCGATCGTTATCGAGGTAATCGCACCCTGACTTAAGGCTTGAATTAGCTGGTTTATTTTTGTTTCAAGCTGTTCTTGCACCCATGCTTGCACATAGGGGTTCGGAGCCAGTAATCGTAGACTGGTGGGCGTCTGGACGGCTTGTAATGGACGTAACCAAGTATTGAGTTGCTGTGCTGACAGCTCACCTTCAAGATGGGACAGGCATTTTTCCCAAAGGGGTGATGACACAGCGGCTCCTTAAGATTTGAGTGATTTGGAATGACCCGTTAAAATTTATGATGGGTCTGTCTACGGCAGTAAGTATAATGCTTTAAGCATAGCCGTTAAAGTTATCCCCAATGTTTATTTTTAGCAAGGCCTATTTAATAGGTTCTAGTTTAAATAGGTATTAAACAATCATTTGACTTGACCCAATAGAAAACACTATAATTTCAGCCCTTTTGCTCAGGCTGTTTCTGCTGCTTGGAGCAAAACCCGAATTTTTGATTGGAGTTTATGAAATGAAAAGAACTTTTCAGCCTAGTAATATAAAGCGTAACCGTACACATGGTTTCCGTGCCCGTATGAAAACTGTTGGTGGTCGTCGTGTCATTAATGCACGTCGCGCAAAAGGTCGTGCAAGCCTAACTGTATAATCCTGCTTAAGTTTTTAAGGGGAGTATGACTTGGTGCGCTTTAGCCGAGCCATGAAAATGAATAGCCCGAGAGACTTTTCTCGGGTATTTCGTCAAGCAAAGCGCGCAGGTGGTGGTGGCTTGACGATTTTGACGGTTGAAAATACCGTAGGTCATCCGCGTTTAGGCTTGGCCATTGCAAAAAAACATCTTAAATTCGCGCATCAACGTAATCGATTAAAGCGAATTATTCGTGAATCATTTCGACAGCATCAAACTGACTTTGCCAATATAGATATTGTGGTGTTATCTCGTCCTGACGTAAAACAACGAGAATCAGTTCAAATATGGGCCGCATTGGAGCAGCATTGGTTAACGGTGATAGCACAATGGCAAAAATCTTGATTATCCTCATTCGAGCTTACCAATTAATCATCAGTCCATTGCTGGGCGCAAACTGTCGTTTCCACCCTACCTGTTCCCAATATATGATAGAAGCCGTTACACGTTTTGGCGTAGTACGTGGCTTTTGGCTCGGCTTACGCAGACTTTCACACTGCCACCCTTGGCACGAAGGTGGACTAGATCCTGTTCCTCAATTAAAGACTAAAAAACACAATGGATAACTTAAAAACATATCTCATCTTTGGCTTATTGATTGTCTCCTTATTATTATGGCAGGCATGGCAAGAGGATTATGTTCAACCACAACAGGTTGCTCAAACGAGTAACGATTTGATGGCTGATTTACCTAATTCAGAGAACGTGAGACAGCAAGTTGAAAATCAGCAAGATCTACCTGATTTACCAACGTCACTAGATAGTCTACCAACGATGGAACAAGCTTCTGCAACTAGTGATGGCAATAAAATACATGTCAAAACGGATGTGATAGACTTATATATCAGCACTCAAGGTGCCGATATCCGTAACCTAGCCTTACTGAATTATCCGGTAGAATCAAGCACTCCTGATGTACCTGTTCAATTACTTTCTGATAACCCTTCAGAGTTTTTTGTTGTACAGTCAGGTTTACGGTCTAATGTTGCTGCACCGACACATTACGACCAATATGTTGCAGATAAGACACAATATGAATTAAATGATGGTCAAGACTCAATCGCCGTGCCTTTGCACTGGCAATCTGCTAACGGACTAAAAGTCACCAAGACCTACCATTTCCATCGTAATAGCTACCTTGTTGAAGTTGATTATCTGATTGAAAATAATACTGGCGATCAGTTTATTGCTTATCCATATTCACAATTTAATCGTGTACGTCCGCCTAAAGATGCTGGCTTTATTTATACATACACAGGTGCCGTGTTCTCCAGTGAAGGCAATGAATATGACAAAATTGACTTCGATGATTTAGATGACACAGCATTTAGCCGTACAGTGGTTAATGGCTGGACAGCAATGATTCAGCATTATTTTGTGGCAGCATTAATTCCAGATCAAAACGATCAAGAAAATGGCTTTTATGGCAAGTCGCTAAATGAAAGCAATTACACCGCTGGTGCTAAATTGCCAGATATTAATATTGCTAATGGTGATGTAGCAACGTCGAAATATTCAATGTATTTAGGACCAAAAGAACATAAACGATTAGAAGCAGTGGTTAAAAATCTTGATTTGACGGTTGATTACGGCATTTTAACGATTATTTCTCAGCCGTTATTTACTATCATGGAATGGATCCATAAGCTTACAAATAACTGGGGTTGGTCGATTGTCTTTTTAACAGTACTGATTAAATTAGTATTTTATAAACTGTCAGCCAAAAGTTATCAGTCAATGGCTGCCATGCGCAAATTGACACCAAAGTTAGCAACCTTGAAAGAGCGTCATGGTGACGATAAACCAGCATTTAATAAAGCGATGATGGATTTGTATCGTACCGAGAAAATTAATCCATTAGGTGGTTGCTTGCCGATTTTAGTTCAAATGCCTGTATTCCTTTCGTTTTACTGGGTATTGGTTGAAAGTATTGAATTACGCCAAGCGCCATTTATCTTTTGGCTACAAGATTTAACAGCAATGGATCCGTATTTTGTTCTACCAGTACTATTTGGTTTGAGTATGTTTTTCCAGCAGAAGTTGAATCCTGCGCCTCAAGATCCTGCACAAGCAATGGTGATGAAAGCATTTCCGATTATTTTCACCGTGTTTTTTGCGTTCTTCCCATCAGGTCTCGTGTTGTACTGGGTAGTGAACAATGTCTTGTCAATTGCACAGCAGTGGAACATTACTCGCAAGTTGGGCGCGCTTTAACTAGTACGTAGCGTATTATTTAAATGGAAACGATAGTTGCGATAGCGACAGCACCAGGACGAGGAGGTGTTGGTGTAGTTAGATTGTCAGGTGATACTAGCACTGACATCGCTACAAAAATTTGTGGAAAACTACCGCCAGCTCGTTATGCTCAATTTAGTCATTTTCGTGATGAAGCTGGTGAAATTATCGACAGCGGTATCATTTTGTATTTTCCTGATCCAGCTTCATTTACAGGCGAAGATGTAATAGAGTTACAGGGTCACGGTAGTCCAATTGTATTGGACCGCTTATGCCAGCGTGCCATCAGTCTCGGCGCACGAATGGCGCGACCTGGTGAGTTCTCTGAGCGTGCATTTCTAAATAACAAAATGGATTTGGCACAAGCAGAAGCGGTTGCCGATTTAATCGATAGTTCCACCGAACAAGCGGCACGCAGTGCCATGCGATCATTACAGGGTGTATTTTCTGATCGTATCGATAGCTTGTTGCAGAAATTGACCGAACTGCGCATGTTTGTCGAAGCCTCGATTGATTTTAGTGATGAAGAAATCGACTTTTTAGCGGAAGCGGCTGTTGATAAACAATTACAAGCTTTACTGGTCGTGTTAGATGGTATCCAAGCCAGTGCACAACAAGGTCGTTTATTACGAGATGGCATCAGTATCGTCCTTGCTGGTCAGCCAAATGCCGGTAAATCGAGTCTACACAACCAACTTGCTGGGCATGATGCCGCAATCGTCACAGATATTGCTGGCACTACACGTGATGTCTTACGAGAACAAATACATTTAGGTGGTTTGCCATTACGTATTTCTGATACTGCCGGCTTGCATGATTCGCCTGATGAAGTTGAGGCTGAAGGGATACGTCGTACACAATCTGAAATTGCTCAAGCCGATCATATATTAATGGTGATGGATGACAGCAAGGGTAATAATGCAGAGGATGCGGCAATCTTGGCATCACTGCCAACACATATCCCATTAACTTTAATTCGCAACAAGGCTGATAAAACAGGTCATAAGGTTGAATTAGTTACTGAGAATGGTCAGCAAGTGATCTATATGTCAGCCAAAACTGGCGAAGGTATGGATCTGCTGGAAAGCTATCTTTGTGAATCGGTAGGCTATCATCCACATGATGAAGGTGTATTTATTGCTCGTCGTCGTCACTTAGATGCTATTGCTCGCGCTAGAATAGCTATAGAAGCGGGTTATGACTGTTTAACGGGAATGGGGGCAGGTGAGTTGCTAGCAGAAGAGCTCCGCCAAGCACAGCAAGCACTTGGCGAAATTACAGGTACCTTTACCAATGAGGACTTACTAGATAAGATATTTTCTAGTTTTTGTATCGGTAAATAATCTAGATATCTATCGTAAGGTATCTTTTAGTATAGATACTGGTTTTGAATTAAGCCGAGAATGATGAACCACAACCGCAGGTTGATGTAGCATTTGGGTTACGAATAACAAACTGCGAACCTTCAACACCATCGCTGTAGTCAATATCTGAACCAGCTAGATATTGATAACTAGTGGGATCAATCAACAACGTTACGCCGTCTTTCTCAACTTGCGTATCACCTTCGCTGATTTCTTCCTCAAAGGTAAAGCCGTATTGAAAGCCAGAACAACCACCACCGGTAATAAATACGCGTAGTTTAAGTTGATCATTACCTTCTTCGGCAATTAATGCGCCGACTTTGCTAGCAGCGGCATCTGTAAAATTAACAGGACTAGGCATTTCACTCATGAGAGTCTCCAAACTTATAGAATTCATTACATTTTATCTAAGACTGAGTAATTTAGTCAAGAATTACTCTTGCTGTTTTATGATTATGAAGATATAAGCGACTGTATTTTTTGGAACGATGTACAAATTTAGATGTACATCATTATATGTAAATAACATTGCCTTAGCTTATAAAATCTACTATCTTACCGCTATTAATCGAGCTGGAATCCGTATGACTTATTGTGTTGCCATTTCCTTGGATGAAGGTTTAGTTCTAACCTCTGATTCACGTACTAACGCTGGTATCGACAACGTAAGTACTTATAGCAAGATGTTCCGTTACGAAACGATGCCTGATCGCAGTATTGTTATCATGAGTGCTGGAAATCTTGCTACTACGCAGTGTGTTATTGAACAGATTAGGCGTGATATTCGGGAAGGCAATGACCACAACATTAATTCGTTCAAATATTTAACAGATATTGCGGATTATTTGGGCGATGTATTAAGTAGTCGGATTCGCCGTTATTCTGAAAAAGAGCAGTCGGGCTTTGCACCCGAAGCAACATTGTTGTTTGCAGGACAAATTCAAGGTGAACGCTCACAAGCATTCTTGATTTATCCGCAAGGCAACCATATTACTACCTCTGCTCAGACGCCTTATTTACAAATTGGCGAAAGTAAATATGGTAAACCGGTTTTAGATCGCTTTTTAACACGTCAGACATCCTTGGTCGATGCAGCGACCTGTGCGCTTATTTCAATGGATTCAACCATGAAAAGTAATGCCAGTGTTGGCCCGCCTATCGAAGTGATGATTTATAAAAATGATAGTTACTCATTAGATAACCATCACGTCTTAGAAGCTGATGATCTCTATCTTACGGCCATTCGACGTGAATGGGACCATAAGCTTAATGAGGCTTTTACTGCTATGCCACGAATTACTGACTTTGTAAAAACTACCTAGTCAGCCATTAACCAGATGATGGATAAATTTAGGGACTAACATACATTAATACTATTCCCCTATAAGCAGTGTAAAATAATGTTCAAGAACAAAAGGATATGATAATGAACTTAACCACTGATATATCAACAAAATACACCAATACTATACCCGTGATCATTGAAGATGCAG
>JAGXHJ010000073.1 GCA_024636315.1 Methylophaga sp. | reverse complement strand
TGCAACTACTAAAGAATTTAGAGAACAAATAGACACATTTTTCACGATGACATTGCCTCAGATCGCGAGTTCATTGGATAGTATTATCAATGATAACTTCCAACGATTTTCATCTGCATCTTGAATGCATTTAGGTATATACCTATAAACCTCGATTTCATGAAGATGGCGCTAACCAAATAGCAACTACATTAATTGTTTTTGACAGTGTTCCGATAGTGCATGGTCTGCTTGGTTTTGCTTACCTAGGTTACTCTGCCTTGGTTGAAGAAAAGGAACAACGCCGTATGTTAGAGGTCGAACAAAAGGTTGCCTTATTTCAACAAGTAAAAGCCGAAAAGCATTGCTTTGAATAATGTAACAAATTAGTGCATAAATTGTATAAATATCTTGTGGACTTATCTTGGACTCATGTAATATCAGACAGTGACAAGACCTAGAAGGGAGGTGTTAATAATGAGTACGATTGATATTAAAGCTAAATGGTATGAAGCTAATTTGCAAACAGCGCGTGCGAGCCAGGTTAAATGGTACAAAGCCAATAAAACAACAACTAAAACGGCTGATAAGCACTGGTACGAAGCAAATAATCAACCTACAGTTGCCAGCGGTAAACACTGGTATGAGGCGGATTTAGCAGAGCATTTAGATACTAAAAAGAAATGGTATGAAGCCAACTTAAAGGCGGCGGTCAAAACAGTTAGAGAAAACCGCTCCAAATGGTATAAGGCTAATATACCTCCAACGCCATGGTATGAAGCTAATACGCAGTCTGATATCAAAAATGAATGGTATCGAAGTAATTTAGAAGCCGCTCGAACAAGTCGAGTTAAGTGGTATGAAGCCAATATAAAAATAACAGCAACGGCTACTAGTCATTGGTATGAGGCTAATATCAATGTTGATCCTCATGCGGATACAAAAAAGAAATGGTATCAAGCCAATTTAGAAGCTGCGCGCATTAGCCGTCAAAATAGACATTGGTATAACGCCAATCCTAATTTAGCATTTGATCCGCATGCAGATACTAAAAAGAAATGGTATGAAGCCAATATTGCGTTGATCAGAACTAAAAATATTAAGAACAAGTGGTATGAAGCGAATACCAGAGCCGCAAGAGCAACACAAAATAAGTGGTATGAAGCTAAGGAAACTACGGTTGGTAAGCCTTGGTATGACGCTGAAATGAAAAGCCATTTTGAAACTAAGAGAAAATGGTATGAAGCTAATTTAGTAGCCGCTCGTGCCAGTCGTGCCAAATGGTATGAAGCAAATTTGCAATCAATTAAAAGCACTGCTACACCATGGTATGAAGCTAATCTACATCTTGATCCTCATGCGGATACTAAAAAGAAATGGTATCAAGCTAATTTAGAAGCTGCTCGAGCGAGCCGTAACGTTAAACCTTGGTATGACGCTGATATGAAGAGCCACTTTGATAGCAAGGAAAAATGGTATCGAGCTAATTTGGAGGCTACTCGAGTCAATCAGACCAAGGATTGAAGAGGACTTTCGTTTTAGTAGCACTAATAATAAATACTTCCACCTAGGCAGGTTTTAGGTCAAAGGCTTATTTGAATCGGTAATAAAACGACGAGCATAGGCAGTGCAGGTGAAAGTAATCAACTAAATATAGGTATTAGAGCCTATTCTAAAGATCCAGATGATGTCGTTAACACGAGATCATCTGGAGCATGTTGCTGTCTTGTTACAGTTATAGCAGATTTTTTGTTGTTCTCAGTTCCCCCCGTGATTTAACTGGCCGTTGTTTGAAAGCATTGTGTTGGCTACCATCTATCAAATGGCCTTATAGTCGTGTTGACGATTTGTTGACAAGGATGAAATAACAGAACCCAGTCGAATTTCACTTTATTTCAACACTAAGCGCTTTGTTCTTATTATAATGACGACTTCTTTAAAGAGAGGTGTCACATATCTAGCAGAATATAGGTAGTGCTGATTTGTCCATTCGAAATCACGCTGTGACATGTAAACAATTTAAAGTATTTTATGGCCTTACAAGGCTATTTATCTGTAAGAAGTAGTCACAGGTAACTAACTTTCTGGGCACAAGAATTAACAATGAATTCATTTTTAAAGTTTTTGAGGTAAATATTATTATGGCGAGTACAGCAAAATTATTAGATGGGTTCAAACGCTTTCAGACTCAATATTTTGGTGATGATAGTCGATTATATGCCAGTATGAAGGATGGACAGCCAGCGAAGACACTGATGATCGCATGCTGTGATTCCCGCGTTGATCCGGCGATTTTAACCGATTGTGATCCTGGTGATTTATTTATTGTTCGTAATGTTGCTAATCTTGTTCCCCCTTGTGAAGTGGGTGGCGATTACCATGGTACAAGCGCAGCTCTAGAATTTGCAGTAAATAATCTAGAAGTTGAGAATATTATCATTATGGGCCACGCTAGTTGTGGCGGTATTAAAGCGCTGTGGGAAAGCGGTGATGATGATAGCGCTCAATCACAATTCATTCATCCATGGGTGTCGATAGCGAAATCCGCAAAAACTTGGGTGCAAGAAACATTGTCTGATGCGGCGCCTGAAGCACAAATTAAAGCATGTGAGCAGCGCGCAATATTAGAGTCACTAGCCAATTTGATGACTTTTGCTTGTATTCGTGAGCGGGTAGAGCGCGGAGAACTGAGTCTTCATGGTTGGTATTTTGATATCGCTGCTGGCCACTTGTTATGCTTTAATCCTCAAACAGGTGCGTTTGAAGTTGTAACGAGCTGAGCGTAACGGCGTCGCTGGTAGATGATGTCTGCCTCTGCCAGCGATGCCGAATAGTTCATTTAAGGTAGCGAGGTTTCTGTTTCGCTCGTATCTGTTTCTGTTTGGGATGTTGTTTCTATTTTCTTGGGCTCTGTTTTCATGATCTCTTGATCATCGTCATCACCCAGTCCAATCATATTGAGCATGCCTTGGAATAAACCGGTTTTTCTCTCTGTCAAAGGTACCTCGACATTTGAATCTACACGTTCAGTTTTAGGCAGATCTTCACGAGCGACAGTACGAGTATCACCTTCAATGTGATCAAGTTTGTCATCCTTAAAAAACAACGTTAAGCGTCGTTGCTCGCGATTACCATTGCCTGGATGAAAACTATAAATATAATCCCAGCGGTCAGGATGAAAAGTATCAATCAGTAACGGTGTGCCCATTATATAAGCGACCTGTTTTTTAGTCATCTCAGGCTTAAGTTGATTGATCATATCTTGGGTAACATCGTTTCCTTGTTGAATATCGATACGATAAACACCAGGAATTTTATCAGTGCTACAAGCGCTGAGCGATAATATTAAGATGGAAAAGGTGTAAATGAGAAGCTTTTTCATTTATATTAAGTACTATATTAATTAACCAAGTTGCGATGATACGCTAATCATACAGTTTCGACGAGGCATCTATACAATGGAAAGTCAGGATTTAAGAAAAGCAGGATTGAAGGTTACCTTACCAAGGTTAAAGGTATTAGAGATTTTAGAAACGTCTGACCTGCGCCACATGAGTGCAGAGGACGTATATAAAGCCTTGTTAGAAATGGGCGAGGAAATAGGTTTAGCGACAGTTTATCGTGTATTAACTCAGTTTGAAGGTGCGGGATTAGTCTCGCGATTGAGTATTGATGGCGGTCACGCTGTATTTGAATTAGAAGATGGTTCACACCATGATCATTTATTATGTGTGCGCTGTAATCGTATTGAAGAATTTATCGATGATGTTATTGAACAACGTCAACGCGCTATTGCCGCGGAAAAAGGCTTTGAAATGACCGATCATAGTCTCTATATTTACGGCATCTGTCGTCACTGCCAAAAAACTAAGTAAGCAAAGTCTTAATCGTGAGTGTGTTCTAGCATTTCTTTAGCATGTAAACGGGTTGTTTCAGTCAAATTAACCCCGCCCAACATGCGAGCAATTTCTTCGATACGTTGTTGCTGATTAAGCAGGGTGATTTCTATGTGCGTACTAGATCGACCCTGTTTTTTATTCACTTGTAATTGTTGGTGTGCTTGCGCAGCAACTTGTGGCAAATGGGTGATACATATAACTTGTTGGGTCAAAGCAAGCTTTCTTAAATGACTGCCTACAATTTCTGCAATGCCGCCACCGATACCGACATCGACCTCATCAAAAACTAGTGTTGGTACACTACGTGTACCAGCCGTAACAACCTGAATAGCGAGGCTAATACGCGCTAATTCACCGCCAGAGGCTACTTTGCCTAATTCTCCTGCTGCTTGGCCGGGATTAGTACTCACTAATAACTGAATGTGGTCGGCACCCATTTCATTAAATTTTCCATTGGTCATGGGAGTGATTACCAATTCAATTCGACCGCCAGGTATGGCAAGTTGTTGTATGGTCCGAGTGATGTCTTCTGCCAAAGGTTTGGCTGCTTTTAACCGTTGTGAGCTTAATTTTTTGCATAAGCTAAGACAAGCTTGCTCTTGTTCAACTAAGACTTGTTGCAACTGTTCATTTTGGTTGTCTAAGTTTTCTAATCTTGCTAATTCATCGCACAGTTGTTGGTAGTGGCCAGGCAGAGATTCGATTTCTATATGATGTTTACGCGCAAGATTATGTAACACCGTTAACTGCGATTCAATTTCATCTAAACGGCTTGGATCAAGATCAGTGTTATCTAAATAATGGCGTAATTCAGTACTGCATTCATCAAGTTGAATGACGGTTGAATTAAGCGCTTCTACTAAATTGGCAAATTGTGGCTCAATGCTCTGCAATTTTTCCAAATCAGCTAATACTTTGGCAATAATGTCGTATGCCGCGCTTTCTTCTTGATCAAAAATTTGATGTAAGCTGGACTCGGCTGCATCGTTTAGTTGTGAGGCATGGGCGATGAGTTGTTGATCGCGTAATAATTGTTCAACGAACTCTTCAGTCAACTCTAATGGTTCGAGTTCTTTAACTTGGTATCGCAATAATTCTAAGCGGGCAGCATGCTCCTGCGATTGTTGCTTCATCTCGGCGAGTTGTTGCTTGGTTGTTTGCCACTGTTTGTACGCGATCGCTAAATCAACTAATAAAGGCTTTGTTTTAGCGACAGTATCCAGTAACAGCCGCTGAGTTTCACTGCGAACAAGCGATTGATGGGCATGTTGGCCGTGAATATCGATTGTACGTTCACTGATGGCACGTAACTGCGTGAGTGGCACTGTTCTGCCATTGATATAAGCACGCGAACGACCGTCTTTGCTAATGGTTCTGCGAAGGTGACATTGTTCGTCATCATCTAGCTCTTGCTCTATTAACCATTTTTGCAAAACTGGGTTTTGAGAAGTATCAAAACTAGCCGCAATTTCAGCACGTTCTTCACCGAAACGGATCATATTTGAATCGGCACGATCGCCGAGAACTAGGCTCATTGCATCGACTAAAATAGATTTTCCAGCGCCAGTTTCACCTGTTAGAGAGGTCATACCATTGGTAAAACTTAATTCCAGATCATCGACTACCGCCAAGTGGCGGACACTTAAATTAGTTAGCATGTAAGTTTACGTCCCCACTCAAGTTTGGCGCGCAGGATGGAATAATGGTCATGATCTTCCAAATGTAATAATTTGATAGTGCTGGGATGCCGTTCGATACGAATGATATCACCAGCTTGTAATTCTTTGCCTGGACGCCCATCGCAGGTGACCATGGCGGAAGTGTCATTATTATCGCTTAATACAATATCAATAATACTATTGGCCGCGACAACTAAAGGCCTGTTACTTAAAGTATGCGGACAGACTGTCGCCAAAACTAAGACGTCAAGATTTACATCAAGAATCGGTCCGCCGGCTGACATTGCATAAGCGGTTGAGCCGGTCGGCGTAGCAATGACTAGACCGTCAGCACGTTGACTGTTTAAGAATCGACCGTTTATATATGTTTCAAATTCGATCATATGTAGGCTTTGATGCGAATGAACGACAACGTCATTCATCGCTTTGCCGATAAATTTTGCTGTGTCATTTATAACGCTAGCTTGCATTAAAAATCGTGTGTCTTCTCGATAATGACCAGCTAAAATTTCTGATAGTTGCGGCGCTAGTTTTGCTAAGGTGAGATCCGCTAAAAAACCCAAACGACCCACATTAATTCCGACGAGACACATTCCGCTACCAGAGAGCGCTCTCGATGCCGATAGTAAGGTGCCATCACCACCAATAGCAATCGTAAGATCTACCTGTTGTGGGAAATCGCTAATCGAAAGAACGTCCAGTTCAGGTAAAAAACTAAGGGGTTCATTGACAAAAATAGTCCGCGATTGAGATAGTAAGAATTCAGTTATTTGAACCACTGCTTTTTCCATAACGGGATCGTCTTTACGGATAAAAAGTCCTATGCGTTCAAAAGTTGAGTTCATACAAATAACAACACTCTAAAAAATATTAATTAACAAGATAGTAATTGTTTTGTGGTAGAAAACCAAAACTAAAATAGTTTATAGGTACTTCTAATTTAAATAGAACTAACAGATTAGATAGAAAATGCTAAAATACTCTTATTTTTATTTAACTAATCCTTATCGGAGATTACAGATGGCGATTGAACGCACCATTTCTATTATCAAACCAGACGCAGTAGCAAAAAATGTTATTGGCGATATTTACTCACGCTTTGAAAAAGCGGGTTTAAGCATCGTAGCAGCAAGAATGATTCACTTAACACAGGCTCAGGCAGAAGGTTTTTATGCTGAACATAGCGCACGACCTTTCTTTAAAGACCTCGTTAGCTTTATGACTTCGGGCCCAGTTATGGTTCAAGTATTAGCAGGCGAAGGCGCAGTCTTGAAAAATCGTGATTTAATGGGTGCAACTAACCCAGCCGATGCTGAAGCCGGCACTATCCGTGCAGATTTCGCAGAAAGCATCGATGAAAATGCAGCTCATGGTTCTGATTCAGTTGAAAGTGCAGCACGTGAAATTGCATATTTCTTTACTGAAGATCAACTTTGTGCACGCACACGATAAGCGAGCGTAAATGATTATGTCGCGTACGAATCTATTAGGTTTAGACCTTAAAGGTCTAGAAGCATTTTTTGATCAAATTGATGAGAAATCTTTCCGTGCGCGTCAATTATTGCAATGGATCCACCAATATAGAGTCGTTGATTTTGCTGAAATGACGAATTTGAGCAAAGTGTTACGAGAAAAGTTATTAGAGGTTGCTGAAGTTAAGCCTCCTGAAGTATTGCATGAGCATATTTCAACAGATGGCACGCGAAAGTGGATCATCCGATTGTCATGCGGTAATTCAATTGAAACGGTGTATATCCCTGAGAAAGGACGTGGCACTTTATGCGTGTCATCACAAGTGGGTTGCGCCTTAGCCTGCACGTTCTGTTCAACAGCCCAACAAGGCTTCAATCGTAATTTGACCGCTAGCGAAATTATTGGTCAAGTATGGTTGGCTAATGAGGCCTTAGGTAAAGATCCTAAGGGTAATCGCGTAGTTACTAATGTCGTGATGATGGGCATGGGTGAACCATTAGCTAATTACAAAAATGTGATTTCTGCGATGAACCTTATGCGTGATGATTTAGCCTATGGCATCTCATGGCGCCGAGTTACCTTGAGTACATCAGGTATGGTGCCGATGATTGATAAGTTGCGTGAAGATTGTCACGTTAGTCTTGCCATCTCGCTACATGCTGCTAACGATAAATTACGCAGTGAAATTATCCCACTGAATGATAAATATCCTATTGCTGAGTTATTAGCCGCTTGCAAACGTTATGTAAACGTCCAGCAACGTCGTCACATCACAATTGAATATGTGATGCTGAAAGATATAAATGATTCGGCCCAAGATGCCAAAGATTTGATACGGATCTTGAAAGATCTACCGACCAAAATAAATTTAATACCGTTTAACCCATTTCCGGGGACGGATTATGTATGTTCATCTAAGACAGTAATTTTACGTTTTCAGAAACAATTAACTGATGCTGGATTAGTGGCTACAGTGAGAAAAACGCGTGGCGATGATATTGTAGCGGCTTGCGGTCAGTTAGCGGGTGAAGTGCAAGATAAAACCCGGAGAGCAGAACGTCGCCTTGCGGCACAAAAACTAGTTGCATCATTATGATGACGAGACTAATGGCCAAGAGTGGGGTATTACTGCTAGTTGTCGTATTAGCAGGGTGCACATCTGCTGGTGGAATGCGAACACCGACTGAGCATATTGCACCGGATTCCAAAGCTGCAGAAATCAATATGCGATTAGGTTTGAACTATATGCAACGTGGTGATTATCAGGTGGCATTGGATAAGTTACAACGTTCATTACAACAAGATCCAAATTTACCTAGTACGCATAACACTATAGGTGTTCTATACCAGCGCTTAGGAGAGTTCGAAAAAGCCGAGCATCACTTCCAAGAAGCCGTTGAACGTGCGCCAGATTACTCTGAAGCACAAAATAATTATGGTGTTTTTTTATGCGAACAGAAACGTTATAAAGAGGCCGAGCAACGATTTTTACAGGCAATAAAAAACCCACTTTATACCAATGCTGATCAGGCACTTGAAAATGCAGGGATTTGTGTAGGTTTAATTCCTGATGCTACCTTAGCCGAGCAGTATTTCCGTAAAGCCTTACAAATCAATCCACGATTAAGTAAATCATTATTACAAATGTCGGAACTCAGTTATCTAAATATTGAATACGACCAAGCAAAATCTTATCTGGATCGCTATCAAGCTGTTTCACAATGGACACCACAAGCATTGTTAATAGCTATTAAACTAGCCAGGAAAATGGGGGATCAAGATGCTGTTGCTAGCTATAGCTTAATCTTGCGCGCTCGATTCCCTGATTCAGATGAGGCGCTACAGGTTACAAAAGGACAGTATTAAATGATGACCGATGTTAATGACAATGAAATAACCATCGAAAAAAAACCAACACTTGGCAAACGTCTTTGTCAGGCTAGAGAAGCGAAAAAATTAACTATTGCAGATATTGCTGCTGAATTGAGACTGTCTAAGCAGACGATTGAAATTATTGAAAATGAAAGATGGAGTGAGCTCCATGGCCGAGCTTATGCGAGAGGTTACTTCACTAATTATGTGAAGTTTCTTGGCTTGCCGGAAGATGAGTTTTTAGCTGCGTTTAATATTGAATATACTATAGCTGATCCCACGCTATCGGTGGCAAGGAATCACGTTGAAATTACGAACAAAAAATTTGCTTGGCTACCAAGTTTATTGTTTATTACCGCATTAGTTATAGCCTGGATTACATATCAGCAAACGGATGACACAGCCGATATTGTGATGGAGGAGGCATCGCCTTCATTTCTCTCAACGCTAGATAATAACGCTATTTCTTCGTCTGATGACAGCAACGACCTTGAAAATATTGTGCCAGACTCTCAGCTAGAAATGAATCAACTGGAACAGCTCGAAAGTGCAGATTCGGAAAGTTTGGGTAATAGCGAACAAAGTAAAGATGCATCGATCGATAACCCCGAAATAGTTACGGGTGAAGATCTAGATACTGTTGGATTACAAAACATCGCTGACGAATCAATTAATAATGAACTTAAGCCTGAAATTGCTACGATCATCTCATCAGAAGCGGTGCTTGATTTACGTTTTAGTGATGATTGTTGGGCTCAAGTGAGAGATGCAGACAATAAGGTTTTGCTCAACAAGTTAATGACAAAAAATGATTCAATTGTACTGAAGGGACGAACTCCTTTCACTGTTACGCTTGGTCGCGTATCAGTTACGCAAGTGAGATTTAATGACGAACTATTTGACCCATCAGCGTTTACGCAACGAGATGTAGCACGATTTACTTTAGGAGCAGAGTCTTAATGGCATCACCGACCAATATTATTCGCAGAAAATCTAGACAAATTATGGTTGGTAATGTGCCTGTGGGTGGCGATGCGCCTATTGCTGTTCAAAGCATGACCAATACAGAAACCTGTGATGTAAATGCAACCGTCGCACAAATTATTGCGTTACAAAACGTCGGTGCCGATATTGTAAGGGTTTCTGTACCGAGTATGGATGCTGCAGAAGCATTTGGTGAAATCAGAAAGAGAGTCAATATACCGCTGGTTGCTGACATTCACTTTGACTACAAGATTGCGCTACGTGTAGCAGAATTAGGTGTTGATTGTTTACGTATTAATCCAGGTAACATTGGTCGAGAAGACCGTGTTCGTTCGGTTATTGATAGCGCGCGCGATCATGGTATCCCAATTCGAATTGGTGTAAATGCTGGCTCTTTAGAAAAAGATTTACAGAAAAAATATGGTGAACCAACGCCTGATGCCTTGGTAGAATCAGCATTACGACATATTGATATCCTAGACAGATTAAATTACCCCGAATTTAAGGTGAGTTTAAAAGCGTCTGATGTATTTATGACGGTACAAGCCTACCGGAAATTAGCATCGCAAATTGAACAGCCCTTGCATTTAGGTATTACGGAAGCGGGTGGTTTACGTTCAGGCTCCGTTAAATCGGCTATCGGTTTGGGTATGTTATTAGCAGATGGTATTGGCGACACTATTAGGGTGTCACTAGCCGCTGATCCTATTGAAGAAATTCGCGTAGGCTTTGATATTTTGAAAAGTCTTAGAATTAGAAATAAAGGAATCAACTTAATTGCCTGTCCATCATGCTCACGCCAACAATTTGATGTTATCTCCACAGTCAATGAACTTGAACGTCGCCTAGAAGATATTTTAGAGCCGATGGATGTGGCGGTTATTGGTTGCGTAGTTAACGGCCCTGGTGAAGCAAAAGAGGCTACTTTTGGACTTGCAGGCGGTGAGCCAAATTTACTTTACGTTGATGGTAAGCCTAGTCATAAGGTCGATAATAAATCGATCGTTGATGAGTTGGAGCGTGAAATACGTCAACGCATTGCACGTCAGCAACAGGTATCACATCCAGAAAAAATTATTCCAATAAAGGTACTAAGTTAAGCGTGGCTGAAATTATCCGTTCTATTCGGGGAATGAATGACATTCTCCCAGATGTTACACCTTACTGGCAGGCGGTTGAGTCTGCTTTGAAAAAAGTGTTAACGAGTTATGGCTATCAGGAAATTCGTTTTCCGATCGTTGAAAAAACCGAGTTATTTTGCCGTTCTATCGGGGAAGTGACTGATATCGTCGAAAAAGAAATGTATACTTTTGCAGATCGTAATGGCGATAACTTGACCTTACGTCCAGAAGGTACCGCAGGTTGTGTGCGTGCAGCGATGCAAAATGGTATGCTTAATCAAACGCAACGACTTTGGTATATGGGACCGATGTTTCGCCATGAGCGGCCACAGAAAGGACGTTATCGACAGTTTCATCAGGTAGGTGTTGAAGCATATGGTTTTAACGGACCTGATATCGATGCCGAAATGATTTTGATGACAGCGCGCTTGTGGAAAACTTTAGGTTTAAAAGGTGCCAGTTTACAAATTAATTCACTAGGTTCTACTGAAGCACGTTTAGCCTATCGTGATGTTTTAGTCGCCTATTTTGAAATGCATCAAGATGAATTGGATGAAGATAGTCAACGTCGACTTCATACTAATCCATTACGCATTTTAGACAGTAAAAACCCAGCAATGCAGGCACTAAATGATGCCGCTCCTAAATTAATTGATCACCTTGATGATGAATCGAGGCAGGAATTTGCTATCTTATGCCAAACGCTCGATCAAGCAGGTTTGGCTTATGAGATCAATCCTCGCTTAGTACGTGGCTTAGATTATTATGGCAAAACAGTGTTTGAATGGGTCACCGACCAATTAGGTTCACAAGGCACTATATGTGCGGGTGGTCGTTATGATAGTTTGGTTGCTCAACTTGGCGGAAAAGGCGCAACAGCGATTGGTTTTGCCATCGGACTAGAGCGCTTGATTTCCCTATTGGAAGCTACTGACTCTCTACCTGAGACAGATGCAGTTGATGTGTATTTAGTCGCGGTCGGTGAGGCTGCAGCGAGCCAATCATTACTTTTGGCAGAGCAGTTGCGAGATCAACTTCCTGATTTAAGATTGATTACTCACTGCGGTGGTGGTAGTTTTAAAAACCAATTTAAACGTGCTGATAGAAGTGGTGCCCGCTGGACTTTTATTTTGGGTGACGATGAAATAAATAAAAAAGTAGTAGGCGTGAAAACAATGGTAACTGGCGAGCAAGAAACTATTGCGTGGAATGCAATAGCGGATTATTTACAACAATAAAAATAGAAGAATACAATGACCCCCTTAAATATACCTGAATGGCAGTCCTTAGTTCGTCACTATTCTGATCTCAAATTTTTATCTATGCGCGAACAATTTGCATTAGATTCTGATCGTGTTCATAATTTTTCATTGAAAAGTGGCGATTTGCTTTTAGATTATTCAAAAAATCGTATCACAAAAGAAACTGTGGAAAAACTGCTTGCCCTAGCTGAGTCAGTCGATATTCCAGACTGGATTGAACGTATGTTCTCCGGTGAAGCGATTAATAATACGGAAGGTAGAGCAGTACTACATACTGCTTTACGCAATCGTAGTAATGCACCTGTAATGGTTGATGGTGAAGATGTGATGCTTGCTGTAAATGCAGTGCTATCACAAATGAAAAACTTCTGTCATCAAGTTCATAGTGGTGAATGGTTGGGCTACTCTGGCAAGAAAATTACAGATATCGTAAATATTGGTATTGGTGGTTCAGATCTTGGGCCTGCGATGATCTGCGATGCACTTGAACCATATGGCATTGAAGGTCTCAGTGTTCATTTTGTATCCAATGTTGATGGTACGGATTTAAGCACCACGCTTGAGAACCTTAACCAAGAAACAACACTGTTTGTGGTGGCATCTAAGACATTTACTACACAAGAAACCTTAACCAATGCCCAATCAGCTAGAACATGGTTTTTAAAAACGGCTAAACAAGCTGATGTCGCTAAACACTTTGTGGCGGTATCTACTAATGCCCAAGCAGTAACTGAGTTTGGTATTGATACTGCGAATATGTTTGAAATTTGGGATTGGGTAGGCGGTCGTTATTCATTGTGGAGTGCGATTGGATTACCTATTGCGCTCTATGTCGGTATGGATAATTTTGAACGACTACTTGATGGTGGCCATGAAATGGATAATCATTTCCGTAATCAGCCATTGTCTGAAAATATGCCAGTAATTATGGGCTTATTAGGTGTGTGGTACATTAATTTCTTTGGTGCACAAACTCACGCGATAGTGCCTTATGATCACTCTCTTGCCCGTTTCCCTAGCCATATGCAACAATTAGATATGGAAAGTAACGGTAAAGTGACTAATCGTGAAGGGCATCGTATAAGTTATAGAACGGGCCCAGTTATTTGGGGAACGCCCGGCACCAATGGTCAACATGCCTACTTCCAACTTATTCATCAAGGTACACAATTAATACCCGTTGATTTTGTGTTGCCAGTTAACAGTCATTATCCTGAATGTGATCACCAATCTATTTTGTTAGCAAATGGTTTGGCGCAGTCAGAAGCATTAATGAAAGGTAAAAATGCAGAAGAAGTACGCATTGAATTGGCTGCAGAGGGCTACGAAGGTAAGGCTTTAGAGGCATTGTTGCCACATAAAGTATTCCCTGGCAATCGCCCAAGTAACACCTTGATAGTCCCTAAATTAACACCTGAAATGCTAGGTCAGTTAGTTGCACTATATGAACATAAAGTATTTGTTCAGGGTGTGATTTGGAATATCAACTCATTTGACCAATGGGGCGTTGAGCTTGGCAAACAGCTTGCAAAAGCTATTTTGCCTGATCTACAAGATGGGGTTGAAATTTCAGCTCATGATAGCTCTACTACTAACTTAATTAAACTAATCCGTTCTCTTCGAGATTAATATTTAAATTAGAAAAATGAGCCTTTAGTATCGGTATATTAGCGTTATGGTGATGATTTAGTTGGTTTACACCATGATGCTAATGTATCAATCCATGCTGGATGGTCATTAAGGCAGGGAATTAAGGTTAATTTCGTGCCACCCGCCGCAGTGAATACTTCTTGCCCCCTAATTGCAATCTCTTCTAATGTTTCCAAACAATCGGTAACAAATGCTGGACAGATCACCAATACATTTTTTACATTAGCTTGGGCAAGTTCACGCAAGCGATCTTCAGTATTGGGCCCAAGCCACTTGGCTCGACCTAAACGAGATTGAAATGCGACTGAGTAATTATCTCGTGCTAGTCCTAGCTTATTTACCAATAATTGCGTAGTGCGCATAACCTGATGTTTATAACAGGTTTTATGAGCATCATTGGGCTGTTGGCAACAATCAGATCGTTGTAAGCAATGCTGGCCTGATTTGTCGAGTTTAGTAATGTGTGATTCTGGTAGGCCATGGTAACTGAACAGGATGTGATCATAATCTTGTTTTAGATAGGGTTGTGCACTTAGTGCCAAGGCATCAATATAGTCGGAATTGTCATAAAACGGGTCAACCACCGTTAAGGTGATCTTGAGTTGGTGTTTGCTTATAATGCGTTTAGCTTCTTCAATCGAGGTCGCTACTGTGCTTTCAGCATAGTGAGGGTATAAAGGAAGATATAATATCTCAGTAATCTCTGGCTGCTGACTCAATGCTAGTAATTCGCTTTCGATGCTAGGATTACCATAGCGCATAGCTATTGAGACCGGCATTTCTAAACTTGCTTGCACGGCTTGTTGTAAACGCTGTGACAATACGATTAACGGCGAACCATCATCCATCCAAACGCTTTTATAGGCTTCAGCTGATGCTTTTGGGCGTTTCGGCAACACAAATAAACTGACGATCATTCTTCGTAATAACCAGGGTAATTGAATCACATAACGATCCATTAAGAACTGATTAAGATAGCGTCTTACAGACGGTGTGTCAGCATTATCAGGTGAACCTAGATTAACAAGTAAAACAGCTCTATTAGTCATATTAATTCATTTATTACTGGATAAAACATCATTTAAGGCTAACGTAACATTAGTATAAGCAAAGCGAAAGCCTATTGCCTGTGCTTTTTCAGGTATTGTATTCTGTCCAGTGAGTAATAGACGAGACATTTCACCTAATAAGCATTTGAGTAACATTGCGGGCACAGGTATAAATGCAACGCGATGGAGTTGTCTTGCCAATGAGGCAGTGAATACTTTATTAGTAACGGGTTGAGGAGAGCAAGCATTAAAGACGCCATCAGCTTGATCGTTTTCTAATATAAAAACGAGTAAATTCGTCATGTCAGTCAAATGAATCCAAGGCATAAATTGTTCTCCAGTCCCCAGTTTACCGCCAAGACCTAATTTGAATGGTAGTAACATTTTTTGCAAAAACCCGCCTTTAGACGCTAATACTAAACCAGTACGCACTATACAAACACGGATGCCTGCTTGTTTGGCTACCAAAGCCGATTTTTCCCAAGCATCACATAGTTGATGTGTATATTCATCATGATAATTACTTTGTTCGGTTATAATCGCAGAACCACTATCGCCATACCAACCAACTGCTGAACCGCTGATTAAGCACTCTGGTTTATGCTGCCGTTCAGCCATCCACGAGACTAGCTCGCGAGTTAAATCAGTTCTGCTTGCTTCTAATTCTAATTTGCGTTTTTTTGACCATCGTTTATCTGCAATGGCTTCACCTGCTAAGTTAATAACAGCATCAATGACAACATCATCGTTTATTTCAAAAAGTGATTTTATACCTGCCACTTGTTGACCACATTTTTGGGGGACAGTTTGCGGGTATCGGCTTAGCACGGTGATTTGATAATTTTTATCTAGCAATTTTTTACATAAAGTGGAGCCTATCAGTCCAGTGCCCCCTGTGATTAAAATATGTCTCATATGCATGGCCTTAGATTACGTGATTTATATAATGACACATATCTATACAAAATAAAATTGTTGTATAACTATTTTTGCATTGTTATTCTAAACAGAAATTAAAAGGGCATCATCAATGAAAATTAAAGTAGGGATCAGTAGTTGTTTACTGGGTAACGAAGTTCGATTTGATGGCGGGCACAAACACTCGCGTCTCTGTAGTGAAACACTGTCGCGCTATTTTGACTTTGTTGCTGAGTGTCCTGAAGTGGGCATAGGAATGACGATTCCTCGCAAGCCTATACGCTTGATTGGTAATGTTGAATCACCGCAAGTAGTTGCCGTTCATGACAATACAATTGATTTCACCGATAAGATGAATAAATTTAATAAGGACAAAGCACAACAGCTTGACGATCTTTGTGGTTATATCTTCATGAAAAATTCGCCCAGCTGTGGAGTGTATCGGGTCAAGGTCTATCAAGAAAATGACCATCCTGCGGCTGATGCAGATCGCGGTGTTTACGCCAGGGCAGTAATGGAAGCTAACCCTTTATTACCCGTTGAAGAGTCAGGACGATTGGCGGATGCTACATTACGAGAAAACTTTATCACACGGGTATTTGCCTATCATAATTGGCAACAACTTAAACAGCAGGGATTGAGTTATCAGCCCATTATTGAG
Source organism: Methylophaga sp. (assembly GCA_024636315.1). Lineage (GTDB taxonomy): Bacteria > Pseudomonadota > Gammaproteobacteria > Nitrosococcales > Methylophagaceae. The sequence continues at coordinate 3,143 of JAGXHJ010000073.1, read as the reverse complement.
TTTCATGCTAGTTATAAATATTGTTTAATGGCACATTCACCTGCCCGTTATGTTGAGCTAGGGCGTATGCTGGCCGATGCCGGTAATCATGACGTAGCTGATTTAGGTGAGCGATATTTCACCTTATTAATGACCGAGTTAAGTAGCTTAGCATCACGTAAAACGCACATCAATGTACTGATGCATTTGCAGGGTTATTTGAAAAAAGTGTTATCAGCGCAAGAAAAACAAGAGCTATCGAAGATAATTGATCAATATCGCACAGCACAAGTTCCGTTGATAGTGCCAATCACCATACTAAAACATCATTTTAGTAATCATCCCGATCCCTACATCGCCAAACAGGCATATTTACAACCTTATCCTGATGATTTGAGTTTACGAAATGCAATCTGAACAAATATTTAATATCAGTGATGTTAGCCAGCAAACGGGCGTAGCAGCCGTCACTTTACGTGCATGGGAACGGCGCTATGGTTTAATTAAACCGGAGAGAACGCCCAAAGGACATCGTTGTTATAAACAGGCTAACATCGATGAAATTCAGCAAATTATCGGGTGGCTCAATCGAGGCGTAGCAATCAGTAAAATAGCCCCATTACTCGCCAGTAATGAAGAATTTAAAGGTGTGTCAGAGAGAGATAATCATTGGCTAAAGACACAACAGGACATACTGACTGAGCTCATTAAACTAAAGCCTAGTAGTTTAAATCAATTGCTTGATCTACTTAATAAATCGACACCCTTTATCAGCTTATGTGAAAACGTCTGCCAACCATTACAGCTTTTATTAAAGGATCGTTGGCAAGCTGAAGAGCATGGCTATGAATTAGAACTACAATTATGGCAACAGTGCTGGCAGCGACAAATCACCCTGATGACATTACGGGCTGATAAGCAAAAATTTCACGCTCATTGCACACTAGTCAATTTAGGTTCGGAACTACCCTCATTAGATTATTGGTTATTTTATGGTTTGTTATTACAGGCAGGTGTACGGATTGATGCTATTAATAATATCAAGGATATAGCATGCTTAAATAGATTGAATCAGGATGCAGGACTGCCGATTATTTTATTTGCCGATCGTCGTTTAACTATTATAGAAATGAAGCAATTATCCAAGCTTATATCATCATGGCTAGGTGACTCGTTTTGTGCGGGTCGGATAGCGGATATTCATAGTGAACAGTTGACGGAATTAGAAATTAAATTTAGGGGGGGAAGTGCCAGCCATTGTTGGCAATCAGCTAAATTTCAGGCTTGGCTAGTAAGTATAGGACTACGATAATGTCACATCAGTTAGTTTGGTTTCGTAATGACTTACGTGTAAGTGACAATCCTGCACTCTTTCATGCCTGCCAACAAGGCAAAGCAGTCAGTGCAATATATATTGCTACCCCACAGCAATGGCGAAAACATGATGACGCCGATGTGAAAATAGATTTTTGGCGACGCAATTTAATATGCTTAAAAAGCGCATTAGCCGAATTGCATATTGAACTACATTTCTTCCAAGTTGATAGCTATCAACAGATCCCTAATTTAATTGAAACAATCTGCCAACAGTGGAAAATTGAACGGCTTCATTTTAATCATGAATACCCGATTAATGAACGCCTTAGAGATAAAAATGTGATTGATAGTTGTAGAAACATCGCTGTCGACTATCAAAACTATCATGACCAGTTATTATTGCCGCCTTCGTCAGTAAGGACGAAAACAGGCACGCCATTCAAAGTGTTTACACCTTTTTCAAAAGAGGCCAAGCAACAACTGGAACAATCATTATATTTATACCCGACACCCGCGCCACAGAACGCAATAAACTTGGCAGAGCTGGTAGAAGAGGTTCAGCTTAACGATATAATATGGCCAAATATTTCACAAGGTATCCAGCGTTTTTGGCCTGCTGGTGAACACCATGCTTTTTCAAGACTAGTTAACTTTTGCCAGAAAACTATCGGTAATTATAAACAAGATCGTGATATCCCTTCATTGGGTGGGACTAGTCGCTTGTCGCCTTATTTAGCCAGCGGAATTATTTCAGTACGGCAGTGTTGGAATGCATCTTGGCAATATTGTGAACCGAATGACAGCGTACATGTTTGGCAAAATGAACTGTTATGGCGTGAGTTTTATAAGCATGTGTTAATAGATTATCCGTATGTTTCTCGCCATAAGCCTTGGAAACCGCTAACAGAGAAAATTGAATGGCGTCATAATGAGCAGGAATTAATAGCATGGCAACAAGGCCAGACAGGATTTCCCCTGATTGATGCTGCAATGAGACAGTTACTCGCACGCGGCTGGATGCATAATCGATTACGTATGGTGACTGCCATGTTTTTGAGTAAACATTTATTGCTAGATTGGCGCTTAGGTGAGCGCTGGTTTATGCAACATCTTATTGATGGCGAGCTAGCCGCTAATAATGGAGGATGGCAATGGTCAGCATCAACGGGCACTGATTCCGTACCTTATTTTAGGATCTTCAATCCTGTTACACAATCAAAGCGTTTTGATCCAGGAGGTGAATTTATTCGCCATTACGTACCTGAACTAGCTCATTTATCTGACAAAGAAATTCATATGCCAACAACAGTGAATAGACCGAAAGGCTATCCTGAACCGATGGTTGATTTGAGTGTTGGTCGTAATCGTGCGTTAGCTACATTTAAATTATTAGCAGAAGATTTATAGTTAAATTTGTGGGGGTAAACGTTTCGAGCTGACAAATCTTAAACGTTGTCTTTTTGTTGAGAGCGTAGTTCTTGTGCCAGTATTTCTAGCTTTTTGGAATTTTGTTCCAGTATAGAAACAACGGATACATTGATGGCTGACTCAATCATTAGCGTGAGTTCATCATAATGTTTTTTGTGATTAGCTTGTTGATAGTTATAGGTAATGTTGCTTTAAAATGTTCAACAACCTGTTCTGCATGTAGGTATTCATTGTTAAGAGACATCTTTTTTCCTCCGTGAGAAAACATGTAGTGCGGGTTCATACGCTGATCGACATGGAGAGCGAAGCGAGGTCGATTAGTCGCCAGTAGGCAACGCGTTTTTGCATTTTCGTAATAGAGAGCGTTAGCGAACAGTGGAGAATAATGTTAGAAAAGGCTTTTTGTTGCCGTAGAGTCA
>JAGXHJ010000072.1 GCA_024636315.1 Methylophaga sp. | reverse complement strand
TCATCGACATCACAGAATACTTCAGTTAACTTGTTCATAAGCCTGTTTTCCTTTGGTCAAAATCTTTGTGGTAAAAGATCTGATCGGTAAACAGGCTTTTTAGTTCCCTTGGTTCTTAAACCGAGTTGAGGTTAAATAAAAGGGCGCGATAGCTAAGAGATCGATGAGTGCTAAAGGACTTAAAATATAATTGAAGCGACTTGTCCATGGTTTGTCAGGATTTATCTCGGCGGAGGCCCACACTCGAGCAATGTACTCAATACTAAACACCGCAATAGACACTATCTCGAAACTATAAAACCATGATTCATAGTGTTGATTAATGCTGGGTACTGTGGCAATAAATACGATAACTAATGTGACTGCAATGAATAACATTAAAATTGCATTTATTACACGCGCCATTCCATCATGTTCTATTTCTAAAATCTGATGGACAAAAGATCTGAGTGATGATTTTTCTATTTTCATAAAGCGTGGTTGCGAAATAGCCGCTAGCTTAAAGCCTGAAGTCTCGGCCCAGATAAACACTTAAAACGCGTCTATCTTTCAGGATCTCCTCAGGAGTACCTTTGGCGATGACTTCACCCTCATTGAAAATATAAGCACGTTCACAAACATTAAGTGTTTCGCGAACATTGTGGTCGGTAATAAGAATGCCAATACCGCGTTCTGCAAGCTCTTTGATAATGCCCTGAATATCGAGTACTGAAATAGGATCAACACCGGCAAAGGGCTCATCTAGTAAGATAAACTTTGGCTCCATGGCTAAGGTTCGTGCAATTTCAACTCGCCGACGTTCGCCACCAGATAGCGCCATGCCTAATGATTTTCGAATATGGTCAATATGAAAATCAGACAAAAGGCCTTCCAAGAGTTCTAACTTGGCTGCTTCATCGAGGTCTTTTCGTGTTTCGATAATGGCATATATATTATCTTCCACCGATAGCTTTCGAAATACTGATGCCTCTTGTGGCAAATAACCGACACCTAGTTGAGCGCGTTTATGGATCGGATCACGGGTAAGCTCTTGCTGGTCTAGGAAGATGGTGCCACCATCAACAGGAATTAATCCAACAATCATATAAAAGCTAGTGGTTTTACCTGCACCATTGGGGCCGAGTAAGCCGACAATTTCCCCACTTTTTACTTCTAGGGAAATATTTTTAACGACTTGACGTGAACCAAAACGCTTAGATAATTGCTGGGCGGATAAAGTGCTCATGCTGTCCCTAAATTTACGGTTTTACTGCGATATAACGGCGATTAACCCAGCCAATTACGACTTGACCATCTATTTCGCCTCTGACTTGTAACCAGTCTTTTTGTTCGGTCAGAATAATCACTTCACTACTGGGTCTAAAGGTGCCAATTTTATCATATTGAACGCTAGGGCCCGTGCGAACATTAAGGGTTGTTGTGGTTAAAGCGCCAGGGTGTTTATCTGAATCTTGATCGACGAGAGCTGTTGGCTCAACGTTGGCGTTAGGCACTATTTTGGGTGCCGTTGCTTTCTTTTTGCTACCTGGTGGCTGGATAATGATATGAACACGGCCACTTTCTTGTTTTTCACCCGCGACTTCCACTGGGGCTGAATTGGCATTCACCACATTTTTGTTAATATCGTATTCAATCTTATTGCCACTAAATTCATCACCAGCTTGCCAGACGTGACCTTGGCCTAGTAAATATATTTTCTGCGCTTTAGCGTGATATTCCATTTGTAAAGCGCGAGCACGGACTGGTTCTTCGCCTGGTTTTTGAATCTGTTTGTAGGTCGCTAAATTACCTTGCGCGACGGCCTTTGTGAGCTGTTTATTGGCATCGTAATAAAATGTAATGATATCGCCTTCAATACGTAATGTGCCTTGGGTTAAAATGGCCTTACCTTTATATTGAGTAATGCCATTAGCATCATCAAGTTCGGCGTGATCCGCTTCAATGTCAATCGGTTGATTGCGATCGCTGGGTAATGCCCATGATAACGAAGGTAAAAAAGCAATCAGTGCAATTAAAAGTTTAATTTGTAGGTGGCGCATCATAATGTCCTCTCACTCTGGAGTGTAGGTTAATAGTTTTTTCTTGAAGGCTAGCATGAAGTCCAACCGAATTAGTCGTGCCGTGAGGAGATTTCATGCTGACGGCGAGATCGGTGTATGCGTTATCATGTACGGTATCTAAATTGAGCTTTTCTGTACGTAACTCAATAGCATTATTATCTTTTTGAGTGATGATAACATTGCCTGTGAGTAATATATCTTCGCCTTTGCCTTCGGTATAGGCTTTATTGGATGATATTAACCACGTATCTTTGCCTTGTTCAATAATTTCTGCGATAGGAGCGACGATTTCGGTACTATCATTTGAAGGATAATGAGCCATTTCCTTGCCACTAATAATACGAGATGGCTTGCCCAATTCATTCATCACGGTCATGGTGAAATTCGACATAGCATAATCACTAGTACGTGCAATAGTCATTTGCTCATTGGTGTTTTTTTCAGCATCTTCACTGAACAATAGCCAAAGGGTGATTATTGCCAATAAAGGCAATAATAGTTTGACTATAAATGGTAGGTTAGAAGTGGCGTTCAATTTGATCCTGTAGCGTTCCTTGTCCTTCCATTATAAGTTCACACACTTCGCGAGCGGCACCTTTGCCTCCTTTGGAGGGAGTAATCCAATGCGCATGTTTTTTGACAAGCGAATCGGCATCTTGCACTGCAATAGCTAATCCAACTCGGCTCATAATGGCTAAGTCGACCCAATCATCACCTACATAGGCACATTGTTCTGGCTTAAGATTTAAACGCTCAATGAGATCTTCAAATGCAGGCAATTTAACTTTCTGGCCTTGGTAAACATGGTTTATGCCTAAACTAGTCATGCGATGTTCAACTACTTTTGATGTACGACCTGTAATGATCGCGATATCGACCCCAGTATATTGGAGAAGTCTCATGCCGTGACCATCACGCGAGTGAAATGCTTTATATTCTTCACCATCATCACCTATGATGATACTACCGTCAGTGAGCACGCCATCAACATCAAAAATTACCAGTTTGATGTTTTTGGTACGAGTGAGAATATCTTGCATATTAGTTCCTGTTTATTCTAATGAATGTGATGTCTTTAGCTTTAACTTTTATACGACACCAGCGCGCAGCAGATCATGCATATTGACGGCACCAATAAGCTGTTGAGTATTATCTGTTATCAGTAAAGCATTAATTTTATGACGTTGCATTAGCGTTAATATTTCAGCGGCTAGCATATCAGGACGACCTGTTTTACAGTTAGTCGTCATAAACTCAGCGAGTTTGGTGGTGTGGACATCCACGCGTTGGGCAATTACACGACGTAAATCACCATCGGTAAAGATGCCTACAACCTCTCCGCTATTATCGATCACTGCTGTCATGCCGAGACCTTTGTTGGTCATTTCAACTAAGGCTTCACTGATCAGTGCGCCATCAGCAACCTTGGGTATGGTGTCACCAGTATGCATAATATCACTGACGCGTAGCAGTAAACGGCGACCAAGATTACCGCCGGGATGAGATAATGCAAAATCTTCAGCAGTAAAACCTTTTGCTTCCAATAATGAAATAGCTAAAGCATCACCCATGACCAGTGCGGCAGTGGTACTTGATGTTGGCGCTAAACCAAGAGGGCAGGCCTCTTTGTCCACACTGACATCGATATGGCTATCAGCACACATGGCAAGTGTAGAATTAGGTTTGCCAGTTAAGACAATAAGCGGCACACCGAGTCGTTTTATTAGGGGCAAAATGGTTAATATTTCACTGGTCTCGCCCGAATTTGACAATGCGATAACCACATCACTAGCAGTAATCATACCTAAATCACCGTGGCTTGCTTCACCAGGATGTACAAAAAATGCAGGGCTACCGGTACTGGCAAGGGTGGCTGCAATTTTGCCTCCGATATGACCTGATTTACCCATGCCAATGACGACTATGCGACCTTTACAGTTCAGTAAATACTGACAGGCCTTTACAAAGGCATCATCAATACGGCTTCGTAAGCCAGAAATAGCTTCAATTTCAGTATTAATTACAGCAAGTCCGAGTGTTTTTAATTTCTCGGATTCAGTTGGTATTTTTATTGTCATAGCGCTCTTATATGCCTTGACTGCTTTGAACGGCAAGTAAGGCGTTGTAACCGATATAGCTGACTAACATTAAACTTCCCGCAACACGACCCATGCGGCCATTTTTTCCGAAATAGGCAAACAGGAATAAGGCGATAGTTAATGCAATCATAACGGGGAAGTCACGCACTAGAATCATCGGATCAAGAACTGATGGAGCAATTAAGCCTGGCATCGCTAATACGGCTAACAAATTAAACATATTAGAGCCTAGTATATTACCCACGGCAATATCATGTTCATTTTTAAGTGCCGAGATGATTGATGCTGCAAGCTCTGGCAAACTAGTACCAATGGCGACAATAGTAAGACCAATAATGAGATCACTAACACCTAATAACTGGGCAATGCCCGTAGCACCCCATACTAATGCTTTAGAACCAACTAACAATGCAGTTAAACCAATAACAAAACTCAATACCGCTTTTTTAGTGGACATTTGATGTTCGGTAAATTCTTTTTCGAACTCATCGGCTAATGGGTCTTTTGCTGTACTTTTTATAGCAAGGTAAGCCATGCCAAATAAGGTGAAGATGAAACCACTAAATAAGATTACACCATCTAAGTGGTTGAGCTCTAAATCCCAAACTAGGTACAAAGCGAGAGCCATTACCAATGCCAACATTGGAAATTCACGTTTCAAACTAGCTGAATTTACGGTTAGTGGGGTAATTAAAATAGTGATGCCTAATACTAAACCTATGTTGGTAATATTAGAACCGATCGCATTACCTATACCCATTGCCGGTGCGCCATCAAATGCAGCTAAGGCTGAAACCAGCATCTCGGGAGCGGAGGTTCCAAAACCAACAATTGTTAAACCAACAATTAAAGGAGAAATACCAAGATTAGTAGCGATACTAGCTGCGCCATCAACAAAACGATCTGCACCCCATATTAGAACAGCAAAACCAGCAATAATGGCGAGAATAAAAAGTGCAGTTGTCATATATAGTTAATAGCCAGTAGCGTAATTAAAAAAGCCGAGCTAGTGCTCGGCTTTGTATTATATGTTGCTAGCAACATATTGTCCTCATTGAGATGGTCTAGTCAGCAAAAACATCAAAATCATCTTGTGGTGGATTACCATCATAGACAAGGTTTAGGCGGTGTTGCAAATAGGCATTTCGAACATAGCTGTATTCGTCTAGCGCTGCCTCATCAAGTACTTTTTTAATACTTAGATTATTAGCGCGGCTATCAATAACATGTGTGGCGACAAGTGTGTTGCGAGTTGCGATATCTTCAATATGGTTCACTGGATCAGTATACATATCACCTACTAAACCGAACGTATCACGGAAATTACGCGGTCCAAAAAAAGGTAAAACTACATAAGGACCAGGTTGAATACCCCAAGTACCAAGAGTCTGACCAAAATCTTCATTATTTTTTTCATGTCCAGCTAAGGTTGCAACATCCAATATTCCGCCAAAACCAACGGTGCTATTTAAGGCAAAGCGACCGGCATCGTCGAGTGCTTGGCCAAATTTAAGTTGGAGTAAATCATTTAAAATAACGGTAATGTCATTCAAGTTACTGAAAAAATTACTGACGCCCTGGCTAATTCCAGTTGGCACGACAGTATCGTAACCAGTAGCAACAGGTTTAATAACCGCACGGTCAACTGCATCGTTAATTGAGTACATTGCGCGGTTATAACCTTCTAATGGGTCATTGACGCCATCGACGCTGTTTATTGTTGCACAACCAGTTAACAACATGATGCCAGTTAAAATACCGACTTTAATGAATAAGGTGATGTTAGGCACGTCTTTTGTCCTGATGTTTTAAGGTGATTATTGAGGGGGATAATCGCATGGACGGGGTTTTGGAGCAAGGTAAGAGTGGCGTTTTATCCTCACAACTAATTTTCTAGTTGTTTTTTTACCACGACAAGGTGTTTTTGATGGGGTTCTTAAACACCAAAATTGCTGGCTGGTGATATTATCATTCGTAGGTGTCTTATCGGTGCGATTGTTATGCATTAATTCAGCCGCTGATCGACATGGAGAGCGAAGCGAGGTCGATTAGTCGCCAGTAGGCAACGCGTTTTTGCATTTTCGTAATAGAGAGCGTTAGCGAACAGTGGAGAATAATGTTAGAAAAGGCTTTTTGTTGCCGTAGAGTC
>JAGXHJ010000071.1 GCA_024636315.1 Methylophaga sp. | reverse complement strand
ATAACTCAAAAGTACTTATAGTATTGGTGTATTTTGTTGATATATCAGTGGTTAAGTTCATTATCATATCCTTTTGTTCTTGAACATTATTTTACACTGCTTATAGGGGAATAGTATTAATGTATGTTAGTCCCTAAATTTAACCCTAAAAGCAATTTCATCAGATTGTATAAGCTGACTTATTTTACCCAGTGTCATGCTGTCATCAATACCCGTTTTGCCACTATATGCATCAGTAGGCAAGCCCCATAATGGGCCGGATATACGGGGGAAAAGCACAAAGAGTAATAGCATCAAAGGGATGGCTTGCAATAACATTTGGCTCGCTAATTTAAATTGTGAGCGACCGTTAAGTGCCTGTTTGGCATCATTTAAACTAATCAGACAGGTTGTCAGAATAGCGACAACGATAAACATCAAAGCAGCGTTGGGGATACTTTGTGAATAAAAGAAGTTGGTGACGACTAGAAAGTAACCTAAAAAGCAGCTGAGATAGTAATCTCGTGACGATCGTATCTCTACTACTTTGAGTCCTAACATCACGGTGAGCAGGGCGGTGCCAGCATCACGACCAATTAGATTGCCATAGCTAGTCAGTAATAATACTGTGGCGAGAGTAGCAATACCATGATGTAGCCATTTCATCCGGCGATTTTGTTTTGAAGGCAAAGGCCAGCTGCGCCAGATCGCCATACAGCGCCAACCGAGCATGCTGGAAAAAATGACGGAGACCCACAATGCTTGGTAACTAAAATGAGGTAAGGCACCAAGACTTAAACCTAACATTAGCCATAATAGAGCGTTCTTTGTGGGTAGTGTGCTATTCATAAAGGGCTAAGGCACTCAAACATCGATGACGATGTTGTTTGCCATGACCATAATTGATGGTGGTAGTGACTAAGCTTAAACCATAATTCATGCCTGCCGCTTCAGCGTCTAAAATCCAGCGGCAGAGTTGTGATAAACGTGCTTCAGTATCACGAAGTTGGGCGACAGCTTGCCATGACAGCATCACGTTGCCACCTCGTGAGCTGGTGAATTGTTTGGTCCGCATAACATCATCACGCGCCATAGCTTTCCATGCGATGGCATGAATAGGATCACCCGTGCGATAGATATCGAACCCTGAAAAATCATCGACGCCCGTTTGTTTTTGATGATTAAACTGTTGACCGTGATCTGCCGCCGTTGGTAAAGGTAAATGTCCAATAGGTTTGGGATAAACGAAGGCGGAAGCGCTAGTATTAAAATAGCTCCATGTAGTATATAAACCGAGCGGAAACTGGCTGGCGATACGAATACGACCTAAGGGTTGATGCCCACGACGCTCACTGGCTAAGTTTATCGTCATTATGGTCGTTTGCTGTGCTTTCAGAATAGCTACTAGGTAGTGATGTTTATAGCCTTTGAATAAACGAAAAGGGTTAAGTGTTCGTGTCAGCACTTGTTTGCTGGCGACAGCTAGTTGATAGCAATCATGATGAGATTGATTATCAAATAACACCGTGAAATCAATCATCTCGCCACAAAATACGGGTTCGGAAAAGGCGTGGTGAAGTTCAATTTTAGCTAAATTTCGGTAAGTATGTAACATGGCGACTAAACCTAAACTACCGAGCAAAAAACACAAAACATGGCCTAGACTATTACTGTAATTAATTGCTCCTAGCAGGATTAAGAATAGAAAGCCGGCATAGACAAACCCAAAACGAGTCGGCACGATAAATATTCGCCGACCACGAAGTTGATTAAAGCGACGATAAAGCTGACTAAGGGTGTCCGTCATACTTAATAACCTAAGGGATGGCTACTTGGGAAATCAGTTCATCTAGAATGTTACTCTGTGAATATTCATCTCGAACGTGTAAACGATGGTTGACTACGCTAGGGAATACGGCTTGCACATCTTCGGGCAGGACTTGTTGTCGCCCTGAAATTAGTGCCCATGCTTGTGAAGCATGTAATAAAGCGAGGCCAGCACGAGGTGATAAGCCAAAATGGAAAATACCCGATTCACGCGTGTGAGCTAATAGCTGCTGCACATAATCGACCAAAGCAGGCGCAATATGAATGTTACTCGCGGCAGTTTGTAATTCAATTAACCTATCACTATTAATCACTGCTTGTAGTTGTTCTAATAGTTGCCGGCGATCTTGACCTAACAACAGGGCGCGTTCTGCTTCGGCATCTGGATAGCCAATTTTAAGTCGCATTAAAAAACGGTCAAGTTGAGATTCAGGTAGGGGAAAGGTGCCAATTTGAGTGGATGGATTCTGGGTGGCGATTACAAAAAATGGAGCAGGCAATCGATAAGTTTGACCTTCAATACTCACTTGACGCTCTTCCATGGCTTCCAGTAATGCACTTTGGGTGCGTGGCGTCGCTCGATTAACTTCATCTGCAAGCACTAATTGAGTAAAGATAGGGCCTTGATGAAAGCTAAAGCTATTCGTTTCACGATCAAAAATAGATACGCCTAAAATATCTGCCGGCAACATATCGCTGGTAAATTGAATGCGCTGAAATTTTAAACCTAAGGTATTGGCAATGGTATGTGCTAGTGTGGTTTTAGCTACTCCAGGAACATCTTCGATCAGTAAATGCCCCTTTGCCAGTAAACAGGTTAATGCAAGCTTGGTGATCTGATGTTTACCCAGAATAATGGAGTTAATTGACTGCAAAATAGCTGCAATATCAGTGTGTGGCATCATGAATCCCAAAACAAAAAGTCATGGGTGGCATTTTGGCATAGTTGACTCATTTATAGTTCGATTTAATAGAGAATTTTTGATATTTAAAGCGTAATTTTTGTCCATTTACAATAATTATAAATGATGACTGTAAACTAGCTGTGATGAATCAACTTGCCGCTGTAACAACCTTGTCAGTGGTGTTTCATGGAACGATGTGCACCGAACAAGTAGTGCTTGGAGAGGATTAAACGACTTTTAAACGATTATTGGTGTCTCTATTTTCGCGGATGAGTGCATTGCTAGCATGATAATTAGCCGCTTTTACTAATCGATCATAAAGCAATACGTTCACTGAGGCTGATAAGTTCATACAACCTACCGTGGGCACATAAACAACGGCATCGGCTTGGTCGATAATGTCTTGGTCAATAGAGCCATCCTCTGGGCCGAAAATATAAATGGCATTTTCTGGGTGCTCATATTCAGGTAATGGAATAGCATTTATAGCAAACTCAACGCACACAATTTTCATGTCTTTAGCGACGATATCGATAAGACAGTCCGCTCGAGATATAAGCACGTCTTTACTGATTTTACGGCTCATATCGACTGTTCTGGCTTTACGCTCAATCGCTCGAGGGTAACGATCGCCCGTATAAAATACCTTATCAACACGATAATTAGCGGCTGCACGCAAAACTGAGCCGACATTATCGGGACTTTTAGGATTGACTAAACCGAGGATGACTTGTGATTGCTTCATTTATTCCTTAGTGAGACCGCGAGTGGCGTAACTGTCTCTTCTTTAATACTATTAATACAATTTTCCAACACGATCTAAGTAAGTCAGATAAAGACGCATATCAAATTCCAACTGATGGTAGTTCGGTTCCATATAAGTACATAATTTATAGAATGCTTTGTTGTGATCTTTCTCTTTTAAATGGGCTAATTCATGTACGACGATCATATTTAAAAACGCACTGGGTGCCGTTTTAAATACTGAGCCAATACGCATCTCATTTTTGGCTTTTAATTTATTGCCTTGAACTCTGGAAACGAAGGTATGTAGCCCTAATGCCTGATGTAGGACATCAAGTTTATCATCATAAACTACTTTACTCAGCGGATTGGATTGACGAATAAATTGGTTTTTTAAGTCGATTACATACGAATAAAGGGCTTTATTTGTTTTAATATCATGGACTGCAGGATATTTCTTTAACAATAAGTCACCGAGTGCGTTGTTGCTTATTAAGGTACGGACTTGATCTTGTACCGTCTCAGGGTAGGCTGATAAGTATTTTAAGTGAGTCATTTTATATTTAAAATTCGTTTAGCATTGTCAGTGGTTATTGTAGCAAGATCTTGTTTGCTTTCAGAACGAATATTTGCCAGCGCCGCGAGAATTAACGGAATATTTTCTGGCGTATTTCTTTGATCTTGCATCTCTGCCACTGGCATATCAGGTGCGTCGGTTTCTAATACTATGCTGGATAAGGGGAGTTGGCTGAATAATGTTCTCAAACGGGTTGCCTTGAGGTGGGTAATGACGCCACCAACACCTAAGACAAAACCTAGCTTTATATATTGTTCTGCCTGTTGCAGACTACCATTAAAGGCATGAACTATCCCTCCAACCACACGATGAGTTTTAAGCAAGTTTATAGTTTGATCATGTGCTTTACGGACATGGAGTAACACCGGGAGTTGAGCTGATTGGGCGAGTTTCAGTTGTGCCGTGAATAAATCAATTTGTGCTTGTTTATCATGGTTAGGCAAGTAAAAATCCAAACCAATTTCACCGATGGCTACAGGGGCAACAGCGGCAATCAACTTTTTTAAGTCCACTAAATGTGCTGCGGTATGTTGATCCATAAATAATGGATGTAAGCCTAATGCCGGATGCAATATCTCGGACTGGTCACAGATGCTAAGTAATCGATCCCACTTATCAGCACTAACGCCAGGTACCACGATATTGTTAACACCTAATTGCTGGCAATGGGCCAAAATGTAAGTACGGTCGGCATCAAACAATTGAAAATCAAGGTGGCAATGGCTATCAACAAGGTTAATCATTAAATTCTAATATTCAAGCATTGGTTGAAAAGATGAAGGATGAAAAACATCGGGCAGGATATGCTCATGAAATGGTGATGATGAATCTGGCTATATTTCATTTGTTGTTACCAGTCGCCGCATTAAGTAGTGGCTATATTAGTATATTGCTTAGCTTAGCATTATTAGGTTCGGCGGTAATGATCTTTTGGCTTGCCTATAAAGTACGCAATATTGATGATGTGGGATTTGTACAGGCACATTGGAAACTTGCATGGAAAAGGTACCAGTTGTTACTTATTGCTTATGCTGTTTCTACAGTAATTATGCTTTTAGGATGGGTATTGGCATCCTTACAAGTTGATCATAATATGTTCAACATCATACTGATTGTCTTTAGTCGAATTGCCGCTGTGCCAATAATTTTGATGGTTTTAGCCTTGTTTGTGATGGAAACTACTTCTTTAACGCAGGCGAAACAAGGACTCTTGCCAAAATAATATCCGTATTATTCACACATGATTCGTGTGTAATTGGTAAACTGAACGTATAACTTCATAACAACCTAATTATATTTTGACGATACACGATTTTCAGCCTTTATCATTGACCGCTATCGAAGCGGCTATCGACCCACGATCTCGCGTAAAACTGGGTGATATTTTAATTCATCAGTCAGTGCCTTCAACTAGTGATATCCTTTGGCAGCGATTTAGTGAAGGACAAATATCGCCAGCAATCTGTCTTAGTGAAACTCAAACAGCAGGTCGAGGAAGGAGAGGTGACCTTTGGCACTCGCCTTCAGTTGGTAACTTATACCTATCGATTTTCTGGCCATTTCCCGCAGAAACTATGAGTGAAGGACTTAGTATCGCTGTGGGAATAAGTTTGATTAAAACCCTCAAAACTGAAGGAATCAATGACTTACAGTTGAAATGGCCGAATGATGTTTTATATAAAAGACAAAAGTTGGCTGGAATTCTAGTAGAATCACGTTTCGGAAAAAATCAAAATACCGTCGTTGGCATTGGCCTTAACTTTAAGCTTCCAACTGCCACGCAAAATAAAATTCATCAACCTACCACCAGTCTTCAACAGCTTTGTACTGAGATACCCTGTAGAAATGGACTGGCAGGAAAAATAATTCAAAATATGATCACAACATTAGAACACTTTCAACACCGTGGCTTAACCGACTTTATACCGCAGTGGCCGCAGTATGATGCACTAGCTAATCATCCCGTTACTTTAATCAGCGATAAAGATTCCCTCAATGTTATTGCGCGAGGCATTAATGAGCGAGGTGAGCTACGTTATGAGCATGAAAATACATTGCACACATTGTCCAACAGTCACGTCAGCATTAGGTTTTCCTCATGAAATTATTAATTGATATTGGTAATTCCCGTATTAAATGGACGACGCTAGATTCGGGTCGATTCACAGAATCACATAGCTTTGATCGCAAAAAAACGGGTATTAAAACGTCATTTACTAATGAATGGAAAGAACTCGCCGATATTGATGCGATTTTTGTTTCTAATGTTGGTGGAGACAAAGTCGCTGAACACCTCACTGATTGGTCAGAAAAAAAGTGGCAACTCACACCTAAATTCATTACGAGTGAACAAAAGCGTTTCGGTGTAACCAATGCCTATCAGCAAGCTGATAAGCTGGGCGTTGACCGCTGGTTAGCCTTAATCGCAGCCAGACAACATGCCAGACAGGCCACATGTATTATAGATTGTGGTACCGCCATCACCATTGATGTTGTTACTAAATATGGTGCGCACCAAGGCGGAATGATTTTACCTGGAATAACATTGATGCGCGAAGCGCTGACAAGCAATACTAGTAACATTACTGATGTGTTGGAAGAAAGCGAATTTAAAACACTTGCCGTTAACACTCAAAGTGCAATCCTATCGGGCACTTTATATATGGTCACCGCAAGTTTGGAACGCATAGTTGACGATTTAAATGAACAATTTAATAATCGTATACGTTTCATTATTACAGGTGGTGATGCCGTTCTTGTCATGCCGCTACTACCATCATTTATTGCCCATTATCCTGATATCGTTTTAAAAGGCTTAGGTTATTACGCTCGTCAAGGCGATAGACAGCCTAGGGTTCGTCCAGAGGCTACTAAATCTCCAAAAGCAGTTGAAATTACCGAGGCGGTTGAAGCACCAAAAGCAGTTGAAATTACCGAGGCGGTTGAAGCACCAAAAGCAGATGAAGTTACCGAAACAGCTAAAGCTCGAAAGGCACCTAAAGCTCGAAAAGTAACTAAAGTTTCAAAAGCAGTTGAAGTTACTGAAACAGTCGAAGCTCCAAAATACGTTAAACTACAAAAATAGCCATGTAATGATGTTTGTCAGATTGGCCAATCTAATGTAACCTTTTTCACCCTTATGGAGAGCTGGCCGAGCGGCTGAAGGCGCACGCCTGGAAAGCGTGTATAGGTTTATCCCTATCGAGGGTTCGAATCCCTCGCTCTCCGCCAAATATATAATTAAGCCTCTTTTTCAAGGGGCTTAATTGTTTTACTAGTCATGAAAACTGTTAGTAAAGCATATCAAATATCTTTGTTTAGCTTGGTGCTTATAACGCGTCTTGTAATGAGTTCCGAAAATAGCAATTTAATACCGAGTTAATTTAATAACTGCTATTTAGTTAAAAGCCATGGATTTTTCTTTGAGTAAATTTATTAACAATATCTAGGGCTGTGAGTTTGATTACAGCGGATTTATTTTAGTTCTATCTACCCATAAAAAATGCCCCAATGTCTCTAAGTCGCGGGGCTTTTTTTGACTTTAACTTCTGTATAAAAGAGCACGTCTTTGTAGTAGGGTTAACCGTAGCTAGAGTGCATAGAAGCAGATGTATTAAGAGTAGAATGGCTGTAGTTGCGGTACCCGTATAATTCCGGAATTTTACAGCGGGGCTCAGTTTTATCAATAAACTATAGTAGTTGATGGTGGAGTTGTTATATTGTTAGTGATGGATTATGCCTGATAACTCAAAAGGGAATGCACAGTATGAATAGTTTGCCGATAGGGCTAGTTAGTTTCTTGACGACGACGATGGAGTTGTTAGCCGCTTTATTTATATTAGTTGTAGGCTTCGGTGTGCTGTGGTTTATCTTTATATACCCGTGATCAATGAACATGCTTGATTTATACCAAAATCAAGATCATGATATCCCCCATGAAAGAAGTAATCCTCACATCAGAGCAAAAAGATGATTTAGAAGCACGTCACGATCCAGTCGAGACAAACGTGTTT